>NZ_OU912926.1:3000000-3301051 GCF_918378365.1 Candidatus Nitrotoga arctica
ACAAAATCGGATACAACCGACGTAGATATCGCCATTCTGACTGGTGATTTGCCCATACACTTTTACGTTGACTGATACAAATCATGTACCTAATCCGCCATCGCCTGCTCACATTCAGCGTCGCCATACTTTTGTTTCTGCCAGCAATAGCTGGGGCACAGGCATGGTATAATCTCACCCCAGTGCAACGAGAAGCACTGGCTCCGCTCTCTAAAGAATGGAATGCACTGCAACCACAGCAGCAGCAGCGTCTCATCAATTTGGCGAAACACTACCCACAGCTTGATGCAGTACAGAAACAACGCCTGCATAACAGGTTGGAAAAATGGAGCAAACTAACGCCTGAACAGCGTAACCGTGCCCGCGAAAAATTCCAGGCATTTAGCAAAGTTCCTCTGGAAAAACGCGAACAGGTCAAACAAATGATCCGCCAACAAGAAGCTGAAAAATTGAGCATGCCTGCTGTAAACCCTGTATTAACCAACACGCCATAAAATTTATAGTCATGCTTCCTAATGATGAATTCTGGGTGCACACTGCAACAACTCGATTACACGGATTTACATTGATATGAAGTGAGGTGCGCTGAAAAAATGAAATCCAATGCTTCTATAATTTCGCTTTCAAACTGTCTATTTCACTTTTGTTGCTTACCCATAGGTGCAGCTGCAATTTTTAAGCTGTTTGGCGTAGCAGTTCTAGCGCCATGAATTTTAAGCCCCCTGTTTTTTAACTTCATACGTTTCTTTTATAAGCTAATTTACATTGATGAAAGTAATAAAGCCCCTATTTATAGAGGCTTTATTTTTAATACCTTACAAAACAGTCGCAGGTGTTTCAGAACGGTATGTCATCATCGAAATTATCGAAACCACCGCTCTTAACTGGTGCCGGTTTATTGGCAGCAAGTGCACCAGCTGACGATGATGCAGCTGGTTTATCCACCATGTCAAAATTACCACTGCCCGATTTGCTGGACAGCATCTGCATCTCATTAACAATGATATCGGTGGTGTAACGATCCTTGCCTTCCTTGTCCTGCCATTTACGCGTGGCAAGCTTACCCTCAACGTAAATCATTGAACCTTTCTTCAGAAATTCTCCGGCAATTTCTGCCAGGCGACGGTAGAAAGTCAAGTTATGCCATTCTGTTTTTTCCTGTTTCTCGCCGCTTTTGTCCTTCCAGTTTTCTGAGGTAGCCAACGTGGCATTGGTCACTGCTTCGCCATTGGGCATGTAACGCGTTTCCGGATCTTTGCCCAGCCGCCCTACTAAAATCACTTTGTTTACCGACATATCATTCCCCTTTCACTAAATTTTCTACCGCGGCTTCGTCAAAGCCACTCATATCTACTTTAAGGCAAGCCATACATTCGGCTGGCACCACCATTACCTCGCGCACCCCATTTAATTGCGCCAAGCGTTGTTGCAAAACAGCGCCCGCACGCCCATCCATTTCAGGCAACGGGTACATTTTAGTACGCACCGCTGCGGGCGGCTGCATGGTGCTGGCAACTAGCAACCACAACAATAACAAACCTACCGCAAATGCAAACACAGCATTACCGCCAACATATTGCATCAGAAAACCGCCCGCCATCGCACCAAAGAATGCGCCGAGAAATTGCACGCTGCTATATACGCCCATCGCCGTTCCCTTGGCCGCCAGCGGGGCAATCTTGCTGATCATTGACGGCAATGTCGCCTCCAATACGTTAAATGCGGTGAAGAACAGCAACAGCGACACCATCACACCCCATACACTGCCCTGCATCAGCATTAATGATAATTGCCCTAGCGCTGCCAGTGCAATCGCGCCCATAAACACTTGCTTCATCTTTGCTTTTTTCTCGGCGACAATGATGGGCGGCACCATCAATATGAGGGCTAGCAACATAACCGGCAGATATACTTGCCAATGTTGCACAACCTCCAGCCCATTATTTTTCAGCACGAATGGCACTTGCATGAATACCGACATTAGAATCGCGTGCAAGGAAAAAATACCGAAATCGAGTCGCAGCAAATCTTTGTTTCGCAGCACATCGCCAAATCGCTTGCTGCTCGCCCCGGAACCAGAATGGAAGCGCGTGATGGCCGGATTTGGAATTACAAAGGCCACAAACAGCATGGCCAGAAGCGCCAATACGCCGGTTAGCGCAAAAATTCCGGGCACGTCTATTGCTTGATACAACATTGGTGCCAGCACCAGTGATATCGAAAATGTAATACCAATAGTGATTCCTATCATCGCCATCGACTTGGTGCGGACTTCCTCACGCGTCAGGTCAGCCGTTAGCGCCATCACGGCAGCATTGATTGCTCCCGCGCCCTGGATCGCACGACCGGCGATGACCCAATAGATATTGTCCGCCGAAGCTGCGATGAAACTGCCGATAGCGAATAGAAGAAGCCCAGCATAGATCACCGGTTTGCGCCCGTAATGGTCGGACATCCAGCCAGCTGGGATTTGCAATACAGCCTGGGTCAAGCCGTAAGCACCGAGGGCAATGCCAATCAGGACATGACTTTCACCGCCGGGCAGTCGTTCGGCGGCGTACAGCGCAAATACCGGCAGAATGATGAACAGCCCCAGCATGCGCAAGCCGTAAATACCGGCTAAGCCCATGCTGGCGCGACGCTCAAGTGGTGTCATTGAATCAGGTGTGTATTCCATATTGAAGTATTGAAAGCGCAAAAAATCGCGTATATTAGCAGGTTTAGCGCAACCTACGGTAACCGGCATGGACAGCATTAAAATACGTGGCGCACGCACGCACAACCTGAAAAACATCAGCCTCGATTTGCCGCGCAATCAACTTGTGGTCATCACCGGATTGTCGGGTTCCGGCAAGTCTTCCCTCGCCTTTGACACGTTGTATGCCGAGGGGCAACGACGCTATGTCGAATCGCTTTCCGCTTACGCACGCCAGTTTTTGCAACTAATGGCAAAACCGGATGTGGACTTGATAGAGGGCTTGTCACCTGCCATCGCTATTGAGCAAAAAGCCACGTCGCATAACCCGCGTTCCACTGTTGGCACGGTAACGGAAATTCACGATTACCTGCGCCTACTGTTTGCACGCGCGGGCGATCCCTATTGCCCGCAGCATGATCTGATATTACAGGCCCAAAGCGTTGGGCAGATGGTGGACCATGTGCTGCAACTGCCGCAAGACACGCGCATTATGATTCTTTCTCCATTGGTCATTGAGCGCAAAGGCGAACAAGTTGATTTGTTTAATGAGCTACGTGCACAAGGTTTCATGCGACTGCGCGTAAACGGCACGGTGTATGAGATAGATAAGCTGCCCGCGCTGGCAAAGAACAAGAAACACACTGTTGAGATTGTGGTAGATCGGCTGAAAGCCAGCCCAGACAACCAGCAGCGCCTGGCAGAATCATTCGAGACCGCATTGCGCCATGCCGAGGGGCGCGCATTGGCAGTGGAAATGGACAGCGGCGAAGAACATATATTTTCTGCCAAATTTGCCTGCCCAATCTGCAACTATTCGTTGCCAGAACTAGAACCACGCTTATTTTCGTTCAACAATCCAATGGGAGCCTGCCCAAAATGCGATGGGTTAGGCAGCATCAGCTTCTTCGATCCAAAACGGATTGTCGCTTTTCCACAATTATCGTTAAGTTCTGGGGCAATTAAAGGATGGGATCGGCGCAACCAGTTTTATTACCAGATGCTGGACAGCTTGGCCAAGTATTACGATTTTGATCTGGAACGTCCGTTCGAAAGCCTGCCAGAAAAAACACAACAGATTATTTTGTACGGTAGCGGCAAGGAAGAAATCCCATTCAGCTATCTCAACGAGCGCGGCAAACCCACACTACGCGAGCATACATTCGAAGGCATTATCAATAATCTGGAGCGGCGTTACAAGGAAACCACATCACCTACCGTGCGCGAGGAGCTGGCGAAACATCTCAACACCTGCATCTGCCCTGAATGCAAAGGTACGCGCCTGCGCCTGGAAGCCCGCAATGTGCGCATCGCAGGCCATGCCATTTACGAACTAAGTGCATTACCCTTGAAGCAGGCGCTCACTTTCTTCCAACAGGTGAAGCTACCAGGTCACAAGCAGGCCATCGCGGAAAGAATCGTGCATGAAATCGCCAGCCGCCTGACCTTCCTCAACAACGTCGGCCTGGAATATCTATCGCTAGATCGTTCGGCAGAGACCTTATCAGGTGGTGAATCACAACGCATCCGCCTAGCCTCGCAAATTGGCTCCGGTCTGACCGGTGTGATGTATGTATTAGACGAACCTTCCATCGGCCTGCATCAGCGTGACAATGATCGTTTGCTGGGCACGCTGAAACGCCTGCGCGACATGGGCAACAGTGTAATCGTGGTAGAACATGACGCGGATGCTATCCAGGCTGCCGACCACGTGGTGGACATGGGTCCAGGCGCGGGCGAGCACGGGGGCATGATCGTCGCGCAAGGCACGCCGCAAGAAGTGTGCGCCAACAAGCAATCGCTGACAGGTGATTACCTTTCCGGGCGGCGTAACATTGAAACACCCAAAAACTATCTCTCACCCGATCCGGAACGCATGCTGCAAATTCAAGGCGCATGCGGCAACAACCTGAAGCAGGTTACGCTTAATTTGCCTGTTGGCCTGCTGGTATGCGTAACAGGCGTGTCCGGTTCCGGCAAGTCAACCCTCATCAATGACACGCTGTATCACGCCGTCGCGCAACACTTGTATGGAAGCAACACCGAACCAGCACCATATGTCAAAATCGACGGGCTGGAATTTTTTGACAAGGTCATTAACGTTGACCAGTCGCCCATTGGACGCACCCCTCGATCCAACCCCGCCACCTACACCGGCCTGTTCACGCCCATCCGCGAACTATTCGCCGGAGTGCCGCAATCGCGCGAGCGCGGCTATGGCCCGGGGCGCTTCTCGTTCAACGTAAAAGGCGGACGTTGCGAATCATGCCAGGGCGATGGCGTGATCAAGGTCGAAATGCATTTCTTGCCTGACCTCTATGTGCCATGCGACGTATGCCATAGCATGCGCTACAACCGCGAAACGCTCGAGGTACAATACAAGGGTCGAAACATCCACCAGATTTTGAAGATGACAGTGGAACATGCGCATGAGTTTTTCAAGCCGGTACCAATCATCGCACGCAAACTACAAACTATGCTCGACGTGGGGCTAGGCTACATTACATTGGGGCAAAGCGCCACGACGCTATCCGGCGGTGAAGCACAACGTATCAAATTATCGCTTGAACTTTCCAAGCGCGACACCGGACGGACGCTGTATATCTTAGACGAGCCCACAACCGGCCTGCATTTTCATGATATCGCTTTGCTTCTGAAAGTTATTCAGAAACTGCGTGACCAAGGAAACACCGTAGTAGTAATCGAACATAACCTCGACGTAATAAAAACCGCCGACTGGATCATAGACCTTGGACCTGAAGGCGGAGATGGCGGGGGGGATATCATCGCACAAGGTTCGCCAAATGACATTGCCGCCAATCCGCAAAGCGTTACTGGCACTTACCTGAAACAGATGTTGAAAATAACCAGACAATAGGAGATTAGTTCCATCAATCACTCGTCCCCTGATTCATTCTTCATTACGTCAAATCACACTCCATCCGCAGTACATTACATCCACAAAACCACATGATCTCCGGCATTAGCCAGGGATCTATTGCTACAGCGTATCAAAGGTAAAGACAACATATCGCGATCAAATTTTAAGCTCTAAACAAGAAGAATAGAAAGCCATTAAATCGTAGTACAAAAGTATCAATTTTTTTTGCAATACTCACCAATATTATGTTACCCTGACCCAGCTGTTAGAAGTTTCTAAGAGCCCCCGCGGACGGTACGAGTGGGTTTATCTTTTTTATTTATTTACTTAGAGGAGTAATAATTATGCGCAGAGTTAACTCACTGGCACTACTGCTTGCTATTAGTTCCCCGGCTGCCATGGCATATGACGGCCCACATGCTCAATACAATTTTCTCCCCCCGGCCGGCTCGTTTGCACCCGATCCCCAAGCCGGCAGTCTGCATCCAGAAAGGCAAGTCGCCATACCGGGCAACTATCCTCCCGGCGGCGGTGAAGCAGCCCCTAAATACCAATATGAAACCCAAGGTCAATATAACATCGGGAAACATCATTTAGAGCAATGGCAAAAAGAAGAAGGCGGTGCCGGTCAAGCCAGTTATCATGGTAAACAACCCACCAAATATACCCCAGACTTTAAAACCGCTGTTCCATATGTAGATGGCAAACCCCTTTACGATACAGACTTTAACGAATCCTGGGCGGGGGACAGAGCGAATGGTACTGGAGGCTGTATTGCCAGTGGAGCTCCGTATTGCGTATCTCCGATAGAAACGGGTCTAGGTTATCATTCTGAAGAAACCAATGCGAGCAAAACTTATACTCAAATTCACGGCGTCAATAATGGTGATCCAAGAGGAACGGGTTCAGTTGTAACAATGAATGCAGTCGTAGAAAATACTGATTCCAAAGCAGGTACAAAACCGGCAAAGATCAGGCTTCAATACGCAATAGTACCCGGCGGGAACTTTGTAGATACTACTCGTCAACCTCAAAATGCCGGTTACACAAAGTTAGCTCCTGAAGGTACATACCGTTATCAATCGCCAACCATTCTATACAATGATGAGCATGGGCATCTGTTTATAGATGGCAAGCATTTTTCCGGGATACATTTGTTAAACGGTAGCTATGGCTACACGATTGGTCTGGATCTGCTCGCACCAGGAAAACACGACATCTGTATCAAGATAGTAGATGAGTTTCATGAAGTGGTCGATATGGGAACGCAAGCTTGCGTTGCAGTTACAGTTTAAAGCGAATTTATTGTATTTGTAAAATACTTGAACTATGCCGTCCGTATAGTGCATGTATTTTCTGTAAAACTTGGGTACCGTCGCTTAATGAACGGTACCCACTTTATACAAAAATACTAGCTTAAATTAATTGCGAAACAGCTTTTTATCAAGCATATTTGGAATAATAAAAAAGCCAGCTTAAGCTGGCTTTTTTATTATTCCAAATTATTACATCTTCACTCACCAATAAAATTGGCTAATATTAGCATTGATCCTTTTTCCACCTTAAACTCTCACCTGATTAGCCACAATGTTCAGCCGCGCGAATGAGGCGCACAGGATAGGGCGAAGTGACGGATGATGCCGAAGCAGTCTGACCAGAATGACAGACAGGTCGAAGCGGCGGTTGAATCGATATTGAAACTCGGCGAGATAACGATGGGCGTACTTGGAGAAATCGAACGCATGGTAGGTTCCAGAGAACATCGTCTTCAGATTGCCTAAGAGGGTATTGACCGCGCGAAATTGCTCCAGCTTTACGCAGGCAGTACTGCCGCCGGTGACGGTGCGCTCGTGAGTGGCTCCAGATTCTGTGACGGCTCGGAAGCACCCCAATCCATCGGAAATGACATTAACCGACGCGCACAGCGATTTCTTCGCCCACTGGGCAATCGCGTCTTTGGTAAATTTCAGCCTGGTCAGGCAAACGAACAGCGGATGGCCAGTTTCAGTGGTCTGCACCGCAGCGATGAAGGGCACCTTGTTCTCCGAGCCCCGGCCGCTCTTGCCGCCGGGCAACTCCCCACCCAGATAAGCGTCGTCGATCTCAACGCGACCGTCGAGCTGGCGCGATTCTTCCCGCACCGTCATGACTTGCATCAGCTTGTGTTTCAACAGCCAGGCGGTCTTGTAGCGCACCCCCAAATGACGTTTGAGTTCCAGCGCCGATATGCTGTTCTTCGATTGACTCAACAGATGCATACCCAAAAACCAGTGGGTCAGGGGCAGCTTCGTGGCGTGGAAAATCGTCCCGCAGATTGCAGTGGTCTGTTCCCGGCACATCGAACACTGCCAGTAATGCAGTCCCTTGCGCTCGAAGGTGCTATGGTGCGTACCGCCCGCACTTCGGACAAACAAACCCGGCAGGCCAGCGCGAAGCAACCAATGCTGCGTAGCATTTATCCTCCGTTCCGTAATTTTCCATGAATCCAGTCATCGACAGACCTTTTTGAAACTGAATCTTGTTGATCCCCATCGCGCATCTCCTCTTGTCGGTATGCGCTTATTATCCGCCTCTACAGGCTCACCACATGAGCCTGTAGAGTTTCGTGGCTAATCAGGAACTCTCATGAAATCGTCGATTGCCCACACTAACCTTTAGAATAATCTAAACTTGATTCCAACACGCTTATACAACCCGTAAATTTTATATCACTCACTGGTGAGCTACTTATATTTTTAATATGCGCTCCTCTTATCTCACCCTTTAAGAAGGTCCAATATAAAGACAGCTCGCCACTCTAAATTCACTTATACAAACTGTACTTTACAATAAAGTTCACTAAATGCAGAAAAAAATAATCGTCATTTTTCCAAGCGTAAATAAGCAAATCATCCTTTCAGCCTATCCGTTTAACATGTTATATTGATGAAGTTGCTAAAAGCAGATAACATCACCCCGAGTAATATAAATAATGTTTTTTATCTATACATTTCAAGGAGAAAAACTATGCGCATACTTAAACCACTAATAATATCGTTTTTTTTGGGTAGCTACGTTCCAGTCGTTGTAGCAGCTGATGCTTCAGTAACGATTTCATCACCCATTGATGGAGCAAAAATAAGTAAAAAATCGAAAATCGAAGTTTCCTACGAGGTAGCACCCGGTCCGAATGGCGATCATGTACATTTATACTTGGATGACAAGGAAGCGGTGGTAATACGCAAACTAAAAAGTACCTACACAGTAGAACCGCTGGATCCGGGAAAACACACCATATGCATCAAAATAGTTAACAAGGGGCATACTCCCATTGGAAGCCAAGCATGCACCAACATTAACGTAATCTAACAGCATGATCGTTATGGAAAACCTGAACTACGCCGTAGTACAGGTGGTGCATAATTTCGGTGCCGTTGCTGTTATGGGCGGCGCCGCATTTGCATTATATCCAGGAACAACTGCTCTACACCGCAAACTTGCTTGGCTAGTTGGATTCGGATGGATAACTCAAGCAATGAGCGGCATGAGCTTTGCTGCAGTCAGCTATCATTACTACGACAAACTTCCAGACATCCATGGCATTGCTATGGCTGCGTTGCTTATTAAAATGTTATGTGCAGTCTCCGGGGTGAGCATCGTCATAATTTACCTACGCTATTCTACTACTCTGACCATAGAGCGTCGACATTTCGCATGGCAACTGCTCGCAATGCTTGGTCTAACAGCATTGACCGCAGCGGCCTTTTTACGCTGGTTTTCTTAACCCATCTTTAACACCCTACCTATGAGAAACTCAAGTCATACATTGAGTAAACAATATATCAAGCCCAACATTACGTTCGGCAACTCGATAGGTAAGCCGAAGAAACCTTGATAATGAAGCAGCACGGCATTTGCAAGGCACGCGTTCGATGTTTCTTCAAAACCATTTTTAACCGATCAAAAAGACTCCTTGAACTCCTTAGAATATACCTCTTAAAACTCAAACCTCGATTGAATATACTTCCAAGAAGTATATTCATGGCTAATATTTTATGAATAAAAAAAAGCCGGACAGGTCCGGCGATACATCCTTATTTATTCGTATTATTTTGTTTCAGCTTCAACCGGTTGAGTTACCGACGGCCGATCTAGCAACTCTATCAGCGCCATTGGTGCATTGTCTCCTTTACGAAAACCAAATTTCAGGATACGTGAATAACCTCCATTTCGAGTTGCATAACGTGGACCAAGCTCATCGAACAGCTTAGTAACCATTTCACGGTCGCGCAACCGCGCAAATGCCAAGCGGCGGTTAGCCAAACTAGGATTCTTACCCAAAGTCAAGATCGGCTCAGCTACACGACGTAGTTCCTTTGCCTTAGGCAGCGTAGTTTTTATAACTTCATGACGCAGCAAAGAAGCTATCATATTGCGCAGCATTGCCAAACGATGACTGCTGGTACGATTAAGTTTTCTTAGTCCTAAACGGTGACGCATAATTATCCTTTCTTACTTCTCAATAGTCACTGGCCAATTTTCCAATTTCATTCCCAATGATAGACCATGCTCAGCCAGCACCTGCTTGATTTCATTCAAAGATTTACGGCCCAAGTTAGGGGTACGTAGCAAATCATTTTCAGTGTTCTGAATTAAATCTCCGACATAATGAATGCTTTGTGCCTTAAGACAATTGGATGAACGTGGAGTCAGCTCCAAATCGTCTACTGGACGCAACAGCATAGGGTCAACCTTAGGGGTTTGTGGCTTTTCCACAGGCGCTGGCGTGCCTTCCAATGCAGCAAATACTGAAAACTGTTCAACTAATATACGGGCCGCATAACGAATGGCTTCTTCAGGGTCAATAGCACCATTAGTTTCAATTTCCATTATCAGTTTGTCTAAATCGGTGCGCTGTTCCACACGAGCACTTTCAACCGCATAGCTAACCCGGCTCACCGGGCTAAAAGAGGCATCAAGAGCGATATGTCCAACTGCACGACTTTCAAGCGGAGACTGACGAGCAATGGCTGATACATAGCCGCGACCTTGCTCGACCTTAATTTCCATATCTAACTTACCGCCCGCAGTCAGATGGGCAATGACGTGAGAAGGATTAATCACCTCAGTGTCAGCATCGACGATGATATCACCTGCCGTCACCACACCTACACCTTCTTTCTTCAGAGTCAGCATCACTACATTAGCATTATGGAGCTTAAGCACTACGCCCTTTAAGTTAAGCAAGATTTCAACTACATCTTCCTGCACGCCATCAATAGAAGAGTATTCATGTAGCACACTGGCAATTTTGACCTCGGTAGGAGCATAGCCGGGCATGGAAGACAACAATATGCGGCGCAAGGCATTACCAAGTGTATGCCCATAACCACGTTCAAAAGGCTCCATCACAATTTTAGCCTGCATGCTGGAAATTCTTTGCACTTCGATAATGCGGGGTTTCAGAAAATCATTGTTATGCATATCCGACTCCGCATGAATTACTTGGAATACAACTCGACAATAAGATGTTCGTTAATAGACGCAGGCAACTCAGAGCGTTGAGGCTTAGACTTATATGTGCCCTTCATAGCCTTAGAGTCAACCTCAACCCATTCCGGAAAACCGCGTTGCTCGGCTGCTTGCAATGCCGCCTTAACGCGCAACTGCATCTTAGCGTTGTCTGCTATCTCGACCACATCACCAGTACGAACCTGATAAGACGGTATATTGACACGTTTGCCATTCACCAAGATACCATTGTGGCGGACTACTTGACGCGCCTCGGAACGAGATGCACCGAAACCCATGCGATAAGACACATTATCCAAGCGTGATTCCAGCAACTGCAATAAATTTTCACCAGTAATGCCGCGCTGTATTTCTGCAGAGCGATAGGTCAAACGAAATTGATGCTCGAGCATGCCGTAAATACGACGAACTTTTTGCTTTTCACGCAACTGACCACCGTAATCAGACAAGCGAGAGTTTTTCTTTTGTCCGTGCTGACCAGGAGGATAAGCACGACGCTCAACCCCGCATTTGTCGGTAAAACATTTTTCGCCCTTCAGAAACAGCTTTTCGCCTTCGCGACGGCACTGACGGCACTTTGGATCCAGATTTCTAGCCAAGGCTATCTCCTAAATTTAGATACGACGCTTTTTTGGCGGACGGCAGCCATTGTGTGGAACTGGCGTAATGTCAGAAATGCTGGTAATTTTAAAACCTGCCGCATTCAAAGCACGCACTGCCGATTCACGACCAGGGCCGGGACCTTTTATGCGCACTTCAAGGTTCTTTACGCCACATTCCTGAGCTGCCTTACTGGCTGTCTCACCAGCAATTTGCGCTGCGAACGGCGTGCTTTTACGCGAGCCTTTAAAACCATTGCTGCCACTAGTAGACCAAGCCAAAGCATTACCCTGACGGTCAGTAATTGTCACAATAGTATTGTTAAAGGAAGCGTGCACATGGGCAATGCCCTCAGCTACGTTCTTTTTGACTTTCTTGCGCACTCGCGTGTTTGTTTTAGCCATGCTCAATCCTCTCGAAAATTACTTCTTGGCGCCGGCAACAGACTTGCGCGGACCCTTGCGGGTGCGTGCATTAGTGCGCGTTCGTTGTCCCCGCACTGGCAAACCACGGCGATGGCGCAAGCCACGATAGCAACCCAAGTCCATCAATCTCTTTATATTCATCGAAATTTCTCGACGCAAATCACCTTCCACCGTAAACTTAGCGACCTCATCGCGCAACTTATCCATTTCCGCATCAGCGAGATCTTTTATTTTGGTGGATATGTTAACTCCGACAGTGGCGCATATTTTACGCGCCCGAGTGTTACCAACACCATAGATCGCGGTCAAAGCGATTACAGTGTGTTGATGATTTGGAATGTTTACCCCTGCAATACGAGCCATGCAACTACCCTATCGTTTAAAAAAGGCATTAAAAATTACCATTTGAGAGAGAAGCTTGCCTCACCCTCACTTAGCCCTGGCGTTGCTTGTGGCGTGCATCGCTACTACAGATCACGCGCACCACTCCTTTACGCCGTACTACTTTACAATTACGACAAACTTTTTTTACCGATGCTTGCACTTTCATTTTTTCTCCTTAACACTACACACAACTACTACTTGGCGCGAAAGGTAATGCGCCCTTTGGTCAAGTCATACGGTGTTAATTCAACCGTAACTTTATCACCAGGCAAAATACGAATATAGTGCATACGCATCTTACCGGAAATATGACCCAACACTATATGACCATTTTCTAGCTTTACACGAAAGGTTGCATTGGGGAGAGATTCGACAACCTCTCCCTGCATTTGCATCGCATCTTCCTTGGCCATCAGCGAATCAACCCACCCTTAAAATTTGCCTTCTTTAACAAGCTTTCATACTGATGCGTCATCAGATAGGACTGAACTTGCGACATAAAATCCATGGTCACCACCACCATAATTAATAACGATGTACCGCCAAAGTAGAATGGCACGTTCCATTTTACAACCAAGAACTCCGGCAGCAGGCACACCAATGTTACGTACACCGCACCAACCAACGTCAAGCGCAGCATGATATTTTCAATGTATCGGGCAGTGAGATCACCGGGACGAATCCCAGGTAAAAAAGCGCCACTTTTCTTCAGGTTCTCTGCCGTTTCTTTCGGGTTAAAGACTAGTGCTGTATAAAAAAAACAGAAGAAAATAATTGCCGCCGCATACAACATCACATATATAGGCTGACCTGGGGACAGTTTGTCACTGATATCTTTCAACCAATTCAATCCTTGACCGCTAGCAGACCAGCTAGCCAACGTTGCCGGGAATAAAATAATACTTGAGGCAAAAATTGGCGGTATAACGCCAGCCATATTTACTTTTAACGGCAAATGCGAACTTTGACCGCCATATACCTTATTTCCCACTTGACGCTTGGCATAATTAACAAGAATCTTTCGCTGACCGCGCTCAACGAACACTACCAACGCTGTTATTCCAATCGAACCAAGCAACAGCAATAACACTAGCGGAATAGAGAACGCACCAGTACGCGCTAACTCCAGGGTACTACCAATTGCATTAGGCAATCCCGCAGCAATCCCAGCAAAAATAATCAGAGAGATACCATTTCCTAGGCCACGCTCAGTAATTTGCTCTCCCAACCACATTAAAAACATTGTGCCAGATAACAAGGTAATTACCGTAGTCATTTGAAACATCATTCCTGGATGCAACACCAATCCTGCTTGTGATTGTAGTGCCACGGACATACCAAATGCTTGAAAAAGTGCCAGCACCAAGGTGCCATAGCGGGTGTACTGAGTAATCTTACGACGGCCCGTCTCACCGTCTTTCTTCAACTGTTCTAGATGCGGTACCGCATGCGTGGCCAATTGCATGATAATGGAAGCAGATATATACGGCATGATACCCAGCGCTAGAATCGTAAAACGCGAGAGGGCACCACCGGAAAACATGTTAAACATGCCTAAAATACCGCTCTTTTGCGAATTGAACAAATCGGCCAACACCATAGGGTCAATGCCTGGCACCGGTATATGCGCACCAATACGGTAAACTACCAATGCACCCAACAAAAACCATAAACGGCGACCAAGATCACCATACTTTCCATTATTCAAACGCTTTTTAGCTACTGCATCCACAGGAACCACCATTACTCTACAATGCTACCGCCAGCAGCTTGAATTGCAGCACGCGCACCTTTGGTAAGCAACAAACCTTGTAATTTCACGGAGCGCTTGATCTCTCCAGACATCACAACCTTAACAATCCGCGCTGCAGCAGGTACAACCCCAGCTTGCTTCAATGACAACAAGTCGATCACATCAACTGCCATTTTTTCCAAGTCAGATAAGCGAACTTGAGCACTGTCATAACGAGTCAAAGAAATAAAACCGCGCTTAGGCAAACGACGTTGTAGCGGCATCTGACCCCCTTCAAAACCAACCTTATGAAAACCACCAGAACGCGATTTTTGACCTTTATGACCGCGGCCACAAGTTTTACCCAGACCGCAACCGATACCACGTCCAACGCGACGCTTAGCGTGAGTAGAACCTTCTGCAGGTTTAATTTTATTGAGTTGCATATTTATGCCTCGCACTTAACCAAGTAATAGACTTTGTGAATCATGCCTCGTACAGCTGGCGTATCTTCCACTATGACGGTATGATTTAAACGACGCAAGCCTAACCCACGCACACACGCACGATGCGATTCTTTAGTACCGATCACGCTTTTAACCAGCGTTACCCGAAGCTTTCCCGTTATTGCTGTTACTTTTTGTTGAGCCTGTGCCATTGAATTACCCCTGAATTTCTTCTATGCTCATACCACGCTTGGCAGCAATTTCAGATGGAGAATTGATAGCCTGCAGCCCATTCAGAGTTGCGCGCACTACATTGTATGGATTACTCGAACCAATGCATTTGGCCAAGACATTATGTACACCCACTGCCTCAAACACAGCACGCATTGCGCCACCCGCAATAATCCCCGTACCTTCAGATGCTGGCTGCATGTACACCTTTGCAGCGCCATGACGCCCAATCACCGTATGATGCAGAGTGCCTTTATTCAAATTAACATTAACCATCTTTCGACGTGCTTCTTCCATCGATTTTTGTACGGCAACCGGCACCTCCTTAGATTTCCCCTTGCCCATGCCTATGCGACCATCGCCATCTCCAACTACAGTCAGCGCGGCGAATCCCATAATGCGACCCCCCTTCACTACCTTGGTTACACGATTGATCGAAATCATCTTCTCGATAAGACCATCACCACGATCTTCCGATTGTTGCATTCTTCCCTGCGCTTTAGCCATCATTCACCTCAAGTTAGAACTTCAAGCCATGCTCACGTGCCGCAGCAGCAAGCGCTTTTACGCGACCGTGATATTTATAGCCAGAACGGTCAAAAGCAACTTCAGCAATACCAGCGTCTTTAGCTTTTTCAGCGATACGCTTCCCCACCATTATGGCAGCAGCAATATTTCCCCCATTAGCAAATTCTTTCCGTACCTCAGCCTCTAAAGTTGAAGCACTGACTAACACTTTACTGCCGCAAGCAGAAATTACCTGAGCATAAATGTGTAAATTGCTGCGGCGTATTGCCAAACGAATCGATTTTTGACCAGCAATTTTGGCACGCGTTTTACGAGCCCTGCGCTGACGCGCATCATTCTTGATAAACATTATCCGCCTCAATTATTTTTTCTTAGTTTCTTTCAGCTTCACCACCTCTTCGGCATAACGAACCCCCTTACCCTTGTAAGGCTCAGGTTCGCGAAACGCGCGAATTTCAGCGGCAACTTGACCAACCTGCTGCTTATTTGTGCTTTTTAATACAACTTCAGTTTGTGTCGGCGTCGAAACTGTGACACCGACAGGTACCTTATAAACCACAGGATGGGAAAAACCAAGAGTCAGATTAAGAGTGTCACCAACGGCTTGAGCACGATAACCAACGCCAACCAAGGTCAACTTACGCTCGAAACCTTTGGTCACACCTTGTACCATATTAGCAATCAGCGCACGAATAGTGCCCGACATAGCATCCGCTTTCGCAGATTCATTACTAGCTTTACACAGTAATTCCTCGCCTTCATGCTGCACAACAACATCGTTACTCAGCATCTGTTTCATTGTTCCCAACGGGCCTTTAACGGATACCTCGTTGGCAACCAGCATCACTTCGACACCAGCCGGCAAAGCTATAGGATTTTTAGCGACTCTAGACATAATTACCCCGTTACGCGACTATGCACAACACTTCGCCACCAATTCCATTGGCGCGTGCCTTGCGGTCAGTCATCAACCCCTTTGAGGTAGACACAATAGCAATACCCAAGCCGTTCATCACATTAGGTATATCATCGCAACCCTTGTACATACGTAGACCAGGACGACTTACGCGCTGAATCTTCTCAATCACCGGTCGCCCTGCATAATATTTCAGACCAATTTCCAATGTAGGCTTACCACCTACACTAGAAACATTATAACCCTCTACATAACCCTCATCCTGCAACACTTGGGCAATCGCTACCTTTAGCTTAGAAGAAGGCATCCTTACATTTGTTTTTTCCGCCATCTGCGCATTTCTAATGCGCGTCAGCATGTCGGAGATCGGATCACTCATACTCATAGATTCACCCCTACCAGCTTGCCTTGATTACACCAGGTACCTCACCGCGCATTACAAACTCACGTAGCTTAATTCGACCCAGACCAAACTTGCTGAAAACACCACGCGGACGTCCAGTCAACGAGCAACGATTACGCAAACGTACCGGACTAGCGTTTCTCGGAAGTGCCTGCAGCTTTTGACGGGCAATATAACGATCTTCATCACTCAATTTAACGTTAATTATAGTTGCCAACAGTTCAGCACGCTTAATGGAGTATTTTTTTACTATGTCGCGACGCTTTTGTTCGCGATTAATGACAGCTGCTTTAGCCATTTTGCCCTCAGTTCTTCAATGGAAATTTGAAAGCCAAGAGGAGCGCGCGCGCCTCTTCATCGGTCTTCGCACTAGTAGTAATAGTAATATTCATACCACGTAGCGCATCAATTTTGTCATATTCAATCTCCGGGAAGATGATCTGCTCTTTAATGCCCATATTGTAATTGCCACGACCATCGAACGCTTTGCCAGAAATACCACGAAAGTCGCGGATACGCGGGATAGCAACAGTTACCAAACGATCTAGAAATTCATACATGCGAGCTTTACGCAAGGTAACCTTGCACCCAACAGGATAATTTTCACGAATCTTAAAACCTGCGATAGACTTCTTGGATTTGGTCACCACCGGCTTTTGTCCAGCGATTTTCTGCATATCGCTAACAGCATGCTCCATAACTTTCTTGTCTGCCACTGCTTCACCCACACCCATATTTAGAGTGATCTTTTCAATGCGCGGCACTTCCATAATGGACTTGTAGCCAAACTGCTTCATCAGCCCTGGAGCTACCGTACCTTTGTAAAAATCATATAGACGAGCCATGCCATTCCTCCTTTACGCGTCAATCACTTCGCCACTCGACTTAAAGACCCGCATTTTGCGACCATCTTCTAACATTTTAACGCCAACACGATCAGCCTTTTTTGATGCCGCGTTATAAATAGCAACATTGGAGGCATGAATCGATATCTCCATAGCCACGATACCACCAGTCAACCCCTTGACTGGATTTGGCTTCTGATGCTTTTTAACCATGTTAACGCCACTTACCAGCAAACGATCACCAAGCACACGCAGCACATTGCCACGATTACCCCTATCTTTCCCAGCAATGACAATTACGTCATCATTTTTTTTAATCTTGCGCATAACTCTTCCTTAGGCTACGTTAATATCGTCGCTTACAAAACTTCAGGAGCGAGTGATACAATTTTCATAAATCTCTCAGTCCGCAACTCTCGCGTAACCGGGCCAAAGATTCGAGTACCAATCGGCTCAAGCTTCGCATTCAGCAGAACCGCAGCATTACCATCAAACTTTATCAAAGAGCCATCCGGACGACGCACACCCTTAGCAGTACGCACCACCACGGCACTGTATACCTCACCCTTTTTTACGCGGGCTCGCGGTGCAGCATCTCTTATGCTGACCTTAATTACATCCCCAATAGCCGCATACCGACGCTTGGATCCACCCAATACTTTGATGCACATGACAGAACGTGCGCCAGTATTATCGGCCACACTTAAAACAGATTGCATTTGTATCATTATTTATACTCCAACTTTATCCGCATGAAAGCGACTAGTCTTGGAACCCGTTTGGGTTAGGTTGCCGCAAACCAAAAGCAGCAATGAAGCGAAGCCTTGCAGTATATGCGAGATTCGCAAATAACACAAGCATTGAGCGAAATTAAATTTGGCCGGTCTGAATAATAAAATAGCAAGTTAAACCGCTTGAGATTTTTCAACCAACTTAGTCACACGCCAACTCTTGGTCTTAGCCAGCGGACGACACTCTTCTATTGAGACTAAATCACCCTGATGAAACTCATTATTCTCATCATGAGCGTGGTATTTTTTCGATACGCGCAATACCTTGCCCAAAAGAGAGTGCTTAACCTTACGCTCAATCAGTACGGTAACAGTTTTATCCATCTTATCGCTTACAACCATGCCAATCAGTGTTCGTTTTAAATTTGTTGCACTCATTGTTGAGTACCCTTTTCTGTCAATATGGTTTTCACGCGAGCAATGTCACGACGCATCTTGAGAAGCTGGCTATTATTACTCAATTGCTGCGTCGCCACCTGCATACGCAAGCCAAATTGAGCTTTGGTCAGGGACAGCAATTCTTGATCCAGATCTGCTATGGATTTCACTTTTAATTCATTTGCCTTCATAATTATGCCCCTACCTGTCTAATTACAAATGTCGTGGCAATAGGCAACTTAGCTGAAGCCAAGCGGAAAGCCTCGCGCGCTATCACCTCTTCCACGCCATCCATTTCATACAGCATCTTGCCAGGCTGAATTTCAGCAACATAATACTCCGGATTACCCTTACCATTGCCCATACGTACTTCGGCTGGCTTTTGTGAAATCGGCTTGTCCGGAAAAATGCGAATCCAAATACGACCGCCACGCTTAATGTGACGCGTCATGGCGCGCCGCGCCGCCTCAATTTGACGTGCCGTTAGCCGACCACGGGCCACTGCCTTGAGACCAAACTCACCAAAGCTAACCTTATTGCCTCGTGTCGCGATGCCGGTATTACGCCCTTTTTGCTCCTTGCGATATTTTCTTCTAGCTGGCTGTAGCATGTTTTGTCCCCGGCTTTCTTACTCTTTTTTCAGGTTCCGACGCTATCGGCGCGGACACTTCTTCCACTCCAGTATGATCACCCTTATAAACCCATACCTTGACACCAATAATGCCGTAAGTAGTCTTAGCCTCAGCGGTACCATAGTCGATGTTAGCACGTAGAGTATGCAATGGCACACGCCCCTCACGATACCATTCGGTACGTGCAATTTCGATCCCATTAAGACGGCCGGCACTCATAATCTTGATACCTTGCGCACCCAAACGCATAGCGTTCTGCATAGCCCGTTTCATAGCTCGACGGAACATGATGCGCTTTTCCAACTGCGAGGTAATGCTTTCCGCAATCAGTTGAGCATCAATTTCAGGCTTACGCACTTCTTCAATGTTTAGTGCGACATCAGGCAACCCCATGCGCTTTCTCAGCTCAGCCCGCAGAGCTTCGATATCCTCACCCTTCTTGCCAATCACCACACCGGGACGAGCGGTATAAATCGTTATCTTAGCGTTTTTGGCTGGCCGTTCGATGACAATCTTGGATACACCTGCACCAAAAAGCTTTTTCTTCAGGTAATCACGAACTTCAATATCCTTAAGCAGCATTCCGGCAAAGTTCTTGCTATTAGCATACCATTTTGAAGTCCAGTTCTTCTGCACGCTCAATCGGAAACCGATTGGATGAATTTTCTGTCCCATATCTGTTTTAGCTCCCGACGATAATCGTAATGTGACAGGTCTGCTTTTCGATGCTATTGCCACGTCCCTTAGCGCGAGCCGACGTCCTCTTCAGTGATGCTCCTTTATCCACATAGATAGTAGCAACCTTCAGATCGTCAATATCAGCACCATCATTGTGCTCAGCATTGGCGATTGCGGACTCTAAACCTTTTTTAATAATTACAGCCGCTTTTTTTGGGCTAAAAGCTAGAGTATTCAATGCCTTACCAACTGGCAAACCTCGAATCTGATCAGCCACTAAACGGCCCTTCTGAGCCGACAGGCGAACACCTTTTACTACTGCGATTGTGTTCATCATACCTCCTTATTTTTTCTTGACCACTGCTTTTTTATCAGCAGCGTGCCCTTTGAAAGTACGAGTCAGCGAGAATTCACCAAGCTTATGACCCACCATATTCTCAGAGACATACACGGGGATATGCTGCTTGCCATTATGCACAGCAATGGTCAAACCGACAAATTCAGGCAGCACCGTAGACCGTCGTGACCAAGTTTTCACTGGTCGCTTATCGTTACTGGCGCGCACAGTTTCAATTTTTTTTACTAAGCAAGCATCGACGAATGGACCTTTTTTAATGGAACGTGCCATAATTTTTACCCCTTAAGTCTGAAAGCGACGGCGTACTATCATGCCGTTGGTGCGCTTGTTGCGACGTGTACGAAAGCCCTTGGCTGGCACACCCCATGGGCTGACCGGGTTACGACCAGCCGCAGTCTTTCCTTCCCCACCTCCATGCGGATGATCGACCGGGTTCATCGCCACACCACGCACGGTCGGGCGCACTCCACGCCAACGCATCGCACCAGCCTTACCGATAGAACGCAAGCTGTGCTCTGCATTTCCAACCTCGCCTATAGTCGCCTTACAATCCACATGCACCTTACGAATTTCGCCGGAGCGCAAACGTAATTGTGCGTATCCACCCTCACGTGCCAACAATTGCACTGAAGTACCAGCTGAACGTGCCAACTGCGCGCCTTTACCTGGCATCATTTCAATGCAATGTATAGTCGAACCTACCGGAATATTGCGCAATGGCAAGGCATTACCCGCCTTGATTGGCGCTTCTGAGCCGCTCACTAATTGAGTGCCCACCGCTACGCCCTTAGGCGCAATAATGTAACGGCGTTCGCCATCAGCGTAGCATAAGAGCGCCACATGCGCGCTGCGGTTCGGGTCATATTCTAAATGCTCAACAATAGCCGAAACACTATCTTTATCACGCTTGAAATCAACTATGCGATAATTTTTTTTATGCCCGCCACCCATATGTCGGATGGTGATATGTCCATTATGGTTACGACCAGCCGTTCTGTTCTTTTTTTCCAGCAACGGCGCATGGGGCTTCCCCTTATGCAAGTCACTATTGACTACACGCACAACAGCACGTCGTCCCGGAGAGCTTGGTTTAAGTTTGATCAGTGCCATAATTATCCTTGCTCACTCTCAGAAAAATTGATTTTCTGACCAGGCGCCAGGCATACATATGCCTTCTTCCAATCTTTACGCCGGCCTATGAACTTGCCGAAACGCATTTGCTTACCCTTAACGAGGGCAACCTGAACGCTCTCGACATCCACCTTGAACATCAACTCGACAGCAGCTTTAATCTCTGGCTTCGTAGCACTAGAGTCCACGCGAAAAATTACTTGCGCGTATTTGTCAGCGACATATGTTGCCTTTTCAGATATCTGCGGAGCTTGCAATACGTTCATCAAGCGCTCTTGGCTGAATTTTTGGTTACTCATGCCAGCATCTCCTCAATTTTCCTCATAGCATCAAGGGTCACAAGTACTTTTGGGAAACGCACCAAACTTACTGGATCCGCCAGATGCGCCTCTAACACAAGCACATTTGGCAAATTACGTGAAGATAAATATAAGTTATCATCAATATCGTTGACAATAATCAGTACTCGGCTTGAATCAAAACCCATATCCACCATCTTCTGCGCCAGCAGCTTTGTCTTTGGCGCCTCAAGACTCAGATTATCAACCACCGTCAAACGATCCTCACGCACTAACTGCGAAAAAATAGAAGCCAAGCCAGCGCGATACATCTTGCGGTTGACCTTCTGAGTAAAATTTTCGTCTGGACTGTTCGGAAAAATTTTACCGCCACCGCGCCACAATGGGCTAGATGCCATACCAGCACGAGCACGGCCGGTACCTTTTTGCGCCCAAGGCTTACGCGTGCTCTTCGCAATTTCACTTCGGCCTTTTTGCTTACTATTGCCAAAACGTGCATTAGCCTGATATGCGATCACAACTTGATGGATCAGCGCCTCGTTGTATTCGCGACCAAACAACTCATCGGAGGCTGACATACTAGCGCTCACCAGACCTTTACCGTCAATAACTTTAAGTTCCATTATGCACCTGCCTTTATTGCTGGACGTACGACAACGTCTCCACCTTTTGAGCCAGGAATAGCACCCATTATCAGCAACAGTTGACGCTCGATGTCAATGCGGACTATTTTGAGGTTTTGTACAGTACGCTGCACATCACCAAGATGCCCGGCCATGCGCTTACCCGGAAACACGCGACCCGGATCTTGCGCCATACCAATAGAACCAGGTACATTGTGGGATTTTGAATTACCGTGCGTGGCACGACCAGAGCTAAAATGGTACCGCTTGATTACACCACTAAAACCCTTACCGAGAGTGACACCAGTCACATCGACTTTCTGACCAACTTTAAACAAATCTACGCTCAGCGTACCACCCGCCTGCAGACCGCTCAATTCATCAGGGCTAGCAGTAAATTCTTTTTGCACACTACCCGCCACCACGCCCGCTTTAGCATAATGGCCTGCTGCCGCCTTTGTGACGCGACTTGCGCGTCGTACACCAAAAGCAATTTGCACGGCGCTATAGCCATCAGTATTCAAGGTTTTAATCTGGGTAATGCGATTATTGGACACGTCCAACACTGTCACCGGCAAAGACACTCCATCGTCGGTAAAAATGCGGGTCATGCCAATCTTTCGACCGACAAGTCCTAAACTCATTTTTATATCCTTCTTAAGGGGCTGACTACAATTGGCCAGCCGATCCAATGATTACAACTACTGCAATTTAATTACGACATCCACGCCCGCAGGCAAATCCAACTTCATTAATGCGTCTACGGTTTTCTCGGTCGGATCAACAATATCTAACATGCGTAGATGTGTGCGAATCTCAAATTGATCGCGCGAGGTCTTATTGACGTGCGGAGAACGCAAAACATCAAAACGCTCAATTTTAGTAGGTAGTGGAATTGGGCCTTTTACCACCGCTCCGGTGCGCTTCGCAGTCTCTACGATACGAGACGCAGACTGATCGATCAGACGATAATCAAATGCTTTTAAGCGTATACGAATGTTCTGACTTTTCATAATTTTTTATTCTATTTTTCGATAGCTATTGTCGCAACAGCGGATTAACTTACCATTATACAATAAAATTGTATCTTATTGCACGTACTATTACTCGATCACCTTAGCCACCACACCGGCACCGACGGTGCGACCGCCTTCACGTATCGCGAAACGCAGACCTTCTTCCATCGCGATTGGGGCTATCAAGTTCACCGTCACCGATACGTTGTCTCCCGGCATCACCATTTCAGTGCCAGCCGGCAGCTCAACCGCACCCGTTACGTCGGTAGTCCGGAAGTAGAATTGCGGACGGTAACCTTGGAAAAATGGGGTGTGACGACCCCCTTCGTCTTTGCTGAGAACGTAGATTTCAGCTGAAAATTTGGTATGCGGGGTGATAGAACCCGGCTTGGCCAGAACTTGACCACGTTCGACTTCTTCACGCTTGGTGCCGCGTAACAGTATACCAACGTTGTCGCCAGCCTGACCTTGGTCGAGTAGCTTGCGGAACATTTCCACGCCAGTGCAGATGGTTTTAATAGTGGGCTTAAGGCCGATAATTTCAATTTCTTCACCCACTTTGACGACGCCGCGCTCCACCCGGCCCGTTACCACGGTGCCTCGACCGGAGATGGAGAAGACATCTTCGACGGGCATCAGGAAGGCGCCGTCCATGACGCGCATAGGCTGAGGTATGTAGGCATCCAGCGCTTCGGCCAAACGAAAGATGGAGGGTTCGCCAATTTCGGACTGATCACCCTGCAAAGCTTTGAGTGCACTGCCGATAATGATCGGAGTATCGTCACCAGGAAAGTCGTATTTGGTAAGGAGTTCACGCACTTCCATTTCAACCAGCTCGAGCAGCTCGGGGTCATCCACCATGTCGGCCTTGTTCATGTAGACGATGATGTAGGGTACGCCCACTTGACGTGCCAACAGTATATGTTCCCGCGTTTGCGGCATGGGGCCATCGGCGGCAGACACCACCAGGATAGCGCCGTCCATCTGCGCAGCGCCGGTAATCATGTTTTTAATGTAATCCGCATGACCCGGACAGTCTACGTGGGCGTAGTGGCGACCCGCCGTTTCATATTCAACGTGAGCGGTGTTTATGGTGATGCCGCGCGCCTTTTCTTCCGGCGCTGCGTCAATCTGGTCGTAAGCTTTAGCTTCGCCGCCAAATTTCTTGGATAGCACTGTGGTAATCGCCGCAGTCAGGGTGGTTTTGCCATGATCAACGTGACCAATTGTGCCTACATTGATGTGCGGCTTGGTTCGCTCAAATTTACTCTTTGCCATGATTTAAAGTTCCTTAATTATTTGACAGTTCATGAGTTATTTTAAAACTATTTCCTGCTACTCATCACCGCTTCAGCCACATTTTTTGGCGCTTCGGTGTAATGCTTAAATTCCATCGTGTATGTAGCCCGACCTTGGGTTGCGGAACGCAACGCAGTAGAATAACCGAACATCTCTGCCAAAGGAACTTCGGCCTTCACGATCTTGCCACCACCGATCATGTCTTCCATGCCTTGCACCATTCCACGACGGGATGACAAGTCCCCCATTACGGTACCCGTGTAATCTTCTGGGGTTTCTACCTCAACCGACATCATCGGTTCCAACAGCACTGGGCTTGCCTTACGCATACCATCTTTGAAACCCATAGAAGCAGCCATCTTAAATGCATTTTCGTTAGAGTCTACATCATGGTAAGAGCCATCAAACAGGGTAACTTTAACATCCACCACGGGGAAACCCGCCAACACACCATTGGGCAAAGTATCTTCCAAGCCTTTTTTTACAGCCGGAATAAATTCACGCGGAACTGACCCACCCTTAATGGCATCCACAAATTCAAAGCCCTTGCCCGTTTCATTTGGCTCAATTTTTAACCATACATGACCAAATTGACCGCGCCCACCCGATTGTTTAACGAACTTACCTTCAACCTCAACCGTCTTACGTATCGCTTCGCGGTACGCTACTTGTGGCGCGCCAACATTCGCCTCCACGCTAAATTCACGCTTCATGCGCTCAACCAAAACTTCCAAGTGCAGCTCACCCATACCAGAAATAATGGTTTGACCAGACTCCAAGTCAGTATGTACGCGGAAAGAAGGATCTTCTTTCGCTAAACGATTCAACGCCATGCCCATTTTTTCTTGGTCAGCCTTAGTCTTCGGCTCAACAGCAATATGAATCACCGGCTCAGGGAATATCATGCGTTCCAACGTAATCACATTGCTTGGATCACACAGAGTCTCACCTGTAGTCGCTTCTTTTAAACCAACAGCAGCAGCGATATCACCGGCAAAAACCTCTTTAATCTCTTCTCGCTCGTTAGCATGCATCAACAAGATTCGGCCAATGCGCTCTTTTTTACCCTTAATCGGGTTGTAAACTGTATCGCCTGCTTTCAACTGGCCGGAATACACTCGGAAAAAAATTAACTGCCCCACGAATGGGTCGGTCATGATTTTAAATGCCAGCGCAGAGAACGGCTCATCGTCATTCGCCTTACGTTCTCCCATCGCTCCATTTTCCAATTCGCCCTTAACGGATGGAATATCAGTCGGTGCTGGCAGATAGTCAACCACCGCATCCAGCATAGCCTGCACACCCTTGTTTTTGAAGGCAGAGCCACATAACATCGGCACTATTTCGCTGGCAATGGTACGGATACGCAAGCATTGCTTAATCTCCGATTCGGACAAGTCGCCTTCCTCGAGATATTTGTTCATCATCTCTTCAGTTGCTTCAGCAGCACTCTCCACCATCTTCGCGCGCCACTCTTGCGCTGCCGCCAGCAGATTGGCGGGAATATCGCGTAATTCAAACTTCATGCCCTGAGAAGCCTCATCCCAATAAATCGCCTTCATCCGCACTAAATCAATTACACCCTCAAATTTTTCCTCTGCGCCAATCGGTAATTGAATCGGCACCACATTCGCACGCAAGCGAGCACGCATTTGATCGTAAACATTAAAGAAGTTCGCACCAGAGCGATCCATCTTATTAACAAAGGCCAAACGCGGCACACCATATTTATTGGCTTGACGCCACACTGTTTCGGACTGCGGCTGTACACCACCCACGGCGCAATACACCATGCATGCACCATCCAGCACGCGCATTGATCGCTCAACTTCAATAGTGAAATCAACGTGCCCCGGCGTGTCAATGATGTTAATACGATGCTCAGGCAAGCTGGAGTCCATGCCTTTCCAGTAACAAGTCGTCGCAGCCGATGTAATGGTGATACCCCGCTCCTGCTCCTGCTCCATCCAGTCCATCACGGCAGCACCATCATGCACTTCACCGATCTTGTGCGATACTCCCGTGTAAAATAAAACACGTTCAGTGGTCGTAGTTTTACCCGCGTCTATATGTGCGCTAATGCCGATATTTCGATATCGTTCGATTAATGTTTTCCGTGCCACAATAGTTACCTAACTTATAAAACTTTCAGAAACTGCTAAAAAACTTCTAGAAACGGAAGTGCGAAAAGGCTTTATTCGCTTCAGCCATACGGTGCACTTCTTCACGTTTTTTAACTGCACCACCACGGCTTTCTGAGGCGTCAAGCAACTCGCCAGCCAGCCGCATACCCATGGATTTCTCACCACGTTTGCGTGCAAAATCTTTGAGCCAGCGCATCGCTAACGCCATTCGACGCGAAGGACGAACTTCAACAGGAACCTGATAGTTTGCCCCTCCGACACGACGGCTCTTTACCTCAACCTGAGGCTTGACATTGGTCAATGCAAGATTAAACACCTCGATCGGATCTTTACCACTTTTCTTAACAATTTGCTCCAAAGCACCATAAAGAATGCGCTCGGCAACAGATTTTTTTCCAGCCGTCATCAAAACATTAACAAACTTGGAAAGATCTTGGTTGCCATATTTTGGATCCGGCAGGATTTCGCGCTTGGGAACTTCTCTACGTCTTGGCATATCTTAAACCTCTTGTTAACTGGCTAATTCAAAAAACTGGCTAATTCGTAAATTTCTGGCTTAATAATTTAAGTTAAGCTTTTTTAGGACGTTTGGCACCGTACTTGGAACGGGACTGCTTACGATCTTTTACTCCAGCGGTATCCAAACTACCTCGTACCATATGGTAACGAACACCGGGCAAATCCTTCACACGGCCACCACGTATAAGCACCACCGAGTGCTCCTGCAAGTTATGGCCTTCACCGCCAATGTAGGAGATAACCTCAAAACCATTAGTTAAACGAACCTTGGCAACCTTACGTAAGGCAGAGTTTGGCTTCTTCGGCGTTGTAGTATACACACGGGTACACACCCCACGCTTTTGGGGACTCCCGCCCAGAGCGGGGACTTTACTTTTCACAGGTTCGGCGACTCGAGGCTTACGCACTAGCTGGTTGATGGTTGGCATTGTCTAAATTTTCCTAAATATTCTTATGTATCAATAATATAAAAAACAGCCGCCTAAACTATACTACTTCCCCTGGCCGTGGGCAGGCAAAAAGACCGCGCATTTTATTGAGGAATATGCAACCTGTCAAGCAAGTTGGTTATCTTGTATTTCTACGGCTTGCTCTCCTCCGCTCAACACCGTCGCTGCCGTACCCAACCCCAGACGCTGCTTACGTCGCGCGGCATGATAAGCTAAGCCAGTACCAGCCGGAATCAAGCGACCCACAATGACGTTTTCCTTCAGTCCACGTAGCTCGTCTCTTTTGCCCATAATCGCAGCTTCAGTCAACACACGTGTGGTTTCTTGAAAGGAGGCCGCAGAAATAAACGAGTCAGTGGACAAGGAGGCTTTAGTGATTCCCAGCAGCATATATTCATAGGTTGCCGGCTCCTTGCCTTCTTTTTCAACACGTTCATTCTCTTGCAGCAAATCTGCACGCTCCACCTGCTCTTTAGGAATAAACTTGGTATCACCTTCATCTACAATCTGCACTCGACGCAACATCTGGCGCACGATCACTTCGATATGCCTGTCGTTAATTTTAACGCCCTGCAGGCGGTACACATCCTGCACTTCGTCGGCAATGTAACGCGCCAGTGCTGCCACGCCCAGCAAGCGCAAAATGTCATGCGGATCGCGCGGGCCATCCACAATCATTTCACCTTGGGTCACCATTTGTCCATCGTGCACTAGCACATGCTTGTCTTTAGTAATCAGAAACTCATGCGCCACACCTTCCATATCGGTGATAACCAAGCGTTGCTTACCCTTGGTATCCTTGCCGAACGATGCCGTTCCGGTAACTTCCGCTAACATACCGGCATTCTTTGGCGAACGAGCCTCAAACAGTTCCGCCACCCGCGGAAGCCCTCCAGTAATGTCACGTGTCTTGCTGCTTTCTTGCGGAATACGTGCCAGCACCTCACCCACGCCAACATGCTGACCATCTTCTACGGTGATGATACAACCCGTCTGAAAGGTCACCGAAATTGGTAATTCGGTGCCGGCAATCTTGATTTCGTGCCCCTCCTCGTCGAGCAAGCGTACCAATGGCCGCAGCACACCCTTACCTTGCGTACCAGCAAGCTTGGGATCCACTACCAGAGTGGACAATCCGGTTACTTCATCAATCTCTCGGGTAACAGTAACGCCCTCTTTTACATTTTCAAATCGCGCCCGACCAGCATATTCGGTAATAATAGGACGGGTATGGGGATCCCATGTAGCCAACACTTCGCCTGCACGAACCAAACTACCCTCACGCACGGTCAGCATCGCGCCGTATGGCACCTTGTGACGCTCGCGTTCGCGTCCATGATCATCGGTAACCATTATTTCGCCACTACGCGCTACCACCACTAACTCTCCTCGCGTATTGCTGACGGTACGCATGTTCGCGCTGTATTTCACCTGACCATTAGACTTACCTTCGACCTGATTAGCCACCACGGTACGCGATGCCGCACCACCGATGTGGAAGGTGCGCATGGTTAATTGGGTACCTGGTTCGCCAATGGACTGCGCAGCAATTACACCAACGGCTTCGCCTACCGTCACAGGGCCACCTCGACCTAAGTCGCGACCATAACATTTGACGCACAATCCATAACGAGTTTCACATGTCAGGGGCGTCCGTACATGTACTTCGTCAACACCGAGCGACTCAATGTTTTCCACCATATCTTCGTCCAGAAGAGTGCCCGCTTCATATAGAGTTTCGCTGCTTTCTGGATTGACAATATCCTTGCTAGCAACGCGACCTAGTATGCGCTCACGCAATGCTTCAATCACCTCGCCACCTTCAACCAATGCCTTCAACGCGGCGCCGTTTCTGGTGCCACAATCTTCCTCGGCCACCACTAGATCTTGGGTCACATCTACCAAACGACGCGTCAGGTAACCAGAGTTCGCGGTCTTCAATGCGGTATCTGCTAAGCCTTTTCGCGCACCATGAGTGGAAATGAAATATTGCAGCATATTCAGCCCCTCACGAAAGTTAGCGGTAATCGGGGTTTCAATGATAGAGCCATCTGGCTTGGCCATCAGGCCCCGCATACCTGCTAACTGACGAATCTGAGCCGCAGAACCGCGCGCGCCAGAGTCTGCCATCATATAAATGGAATTGAAAGACTCCTGCATCACCACTTTGCCCTTTTTATCAGCAAGCTGTTTACCACTAACACGGTCAATCACCGGCTCGCTGCCCAGCTGATCCATCATAGCTTTAGCTACTAGATCACCAGTACGACCCCAGATATCCACTACCTTATTGTAACGTTCGCCTTGAGTCACCAAACCAGATGTGTATTGCACGTCAATCTCACGCACCTCTTTTCCTGCCGCGTCAATTAACTCATCTTTTTGCGGTGGCACCAGCATATCATCCAAGCAAATAGAAATACCGGCGCGGGTTGCATAAGTAAAGCCGGTTGTCATCAACTTATCAGCCATGATCACGGTGTTGCGCAAACCACAACGGCTGAAGCTGGTGTTAATCAGACGAGAGATCTCTTTCTTCTTTAATGCTTTATTGACCAAACTGAACGGCAGACCGGCTGGCAAAATATCTGACAAAATGGCACGTCCCACGGTAGTTTCATAGCGAGTACGTTTTTCTTGACGCTCATTATTTTCATCCATGCGTATCTCTTTAATGCGCACCACCACCTTGGCATGCAGATCTACATGGCCAGACTCGTAGGCACGTAGCGCTTCAGACACGTCAGCAAACAACGCGCCCTCGCCCAGTGCACCGATTTTCTCGCGCGTCATATAGTACAAACCCAGCACGATATCCTGCGACGGAACAATGATAGGCTCGCCATTGGCGGGCGACAAAACGTTATTAGAGGCCAGCATTAAGGTACGGCATTCCATCTGCGCTTCCAACGACAGCGGCACGTGCACTGCCATCTGATCACCGTCGAAATCGGCGTTGAAAGCTGTACAAACTAATGGATGCAACTGGATTGCTTTGCCTTCGATCAGTATCGGCTCGAATGCCTGAATACCGAGACGATGCAGCGTAGGCGCTCGATTCAACAGTACCGGATGTTCACGGATGACATCTTCAAGGATATCCCACACAACCGGCTCTTCCGCTTCCACCATACGCTTGCCCGCCTTGATGGTTGTGGCCAGCCCGAGAACTTCCAGTTTATGGAAAATGAATGGCTTGAAGAGTTCCAGCGCCATTTTCTTAGGCAAGCCGCACTGATGCAATTTCAGTTGCGGACCCACAACAATTACAGAACGACCGGAATAATCTACGCGCTTGCCTAGCAAATTCTGACGGAAGCGGCCGCCTTTGCCTTTGATCATGTCAGCCAGTGACTTCAGCGGACGCTTGTTAGCACCAGTCATTGCCTTGCCGCGACGGCCATTATCCAGCAACGAATCAATTGATTCCTGCAACATACGCTTCTCGTTACGCACAATAATTTCCGGCGCCTTCAACTCCAAAAGGCGTTTCAAACGGTTATTCCGGTTAATTACACGACGATACAAATCATTCAAATCAGAGGTCGCAAAGCGACCGCCATCTAGCGGCACTAAGGGTCGTAGTTCTGGCGGTAACACTGGTAGCACCAGCATAATCATCCACTCTGGTTTGATGCCCGAGACAAGAAAGGCCTCAAGAATCTTCAATCGTTTCGCATATTTCTTGATTTTAGTTTCGGAGCTGGTCGCTTCAAGATCGGCGCGCAGCTTTTCCACCTCAGCTGGCACATCTAACGCGTGCAAGAGCGCGCGTATGCCTTCCGCCCCCATCACTGCGGAAAACTCATCTCCGTACTCTTCCAGCTTGGCCAGATAATCATCTTCAGAAAGTAATTGAGCGCGTTCGAGCGTGGACATCCCAGGATCGGTCACCACATAAGCCTCGAAATAGAGTACCCGCTCTATGTCACGTAACGTCATGTCCAGCACCATTCCCAAGCGCGACGGCAATGACTTTAAGAACCAAATATGCGCCACCGGACTTGCCAGCTCGATATGCCCCATACGTTCGCGACGCACTTTAGATAGCGTTACTTCCACGCCGCATTTCTCGCAGATCACCCCGCGATGTTTCAAACGCTTATACTTGCCGCACAAGCACTCATAATCCTTGGTTGGGCCAAAAATCTTGGCGCAAAACAAGCCATCCCGCTCCGGCTTGAAGGTTCGGTAGTTAATGGTTTCCGGCTTTTTTACTTCGCCGTAGGACCAAGAACGAATTTTCTCCGGTGAAGCCAGCCCGATCTTGATCGCGTCGAACTCCTCCTTCTGCGTAACTTGCCTGAACAAATCCAGCAATGCTTTCATATGTAACTCCTAAATATTCGGCAGCAATGTAGGGTGCGCCCGGCGCACCAATCTTGAGCGGCGCTCAAAGCGCGCCGCTCCCTACTCTCGATGACGAACAAGATCGATATCAATACCCAAAGAGCGGATTTCCTTGGTTAAGACATTGAACGACTCCGGCATGCCGGCATCAATCTTGTGATCGCCCTTGACTATGCTCTCGTAAATTTTGGTGCGTCCAGCCACGTCATCTGATTTGACCGTAAGCATTTCCTGCAGCGTATAGGCTGCGCCATACGCTTCCAGCGCCCACACTTCCATTTCACCGAAACGCTGGCCACCGAACTGTGCCTTGCCGCCCAACGGTTGCTGTGTTACCAAGCTGTATGGGCCAGTGGAACGCGCGTGCATCTTGTCATCCACCAAGTGGTTCAGCTTCAGTACATGCATATAACCAACTGTGACCGACCGGTCAAATGCAACCCCAGTGCGCCCATCGTATAGGGTTATCTGGCCAGAACGCGGTAAATCTGCTAGCTCTAACATGTCCTTAATTTCATCTTCATTCGCGCCATCGAACACTGGCGTGGCGAAGGGCACACCTCCGCTCAGATTACGGCATAGGTCTAGCACTTCCTCATCACTGAACCCAGCAATCTCCGCAGCCTGATCATGCATATAAATCTTACCAAGGAATGTGCGTATTTTTTCAATCTTGGTTTGCGATTCCAGCATCTTGCCGATCTTATTCCCCAAGCCCTTGGCTGCCCAACCCAGATGAGTTTCTAATATTTGCCCCACATTCATACGTGATGGAACACCAAGCGGGTTCAGCACGATGTCAACTGGCGTGCCATCCGCCATGTAAGGCATGTCTTCTACCGGCACAATGCGTGACACCACACCTTTATTGCCATGACGACCAGCCATCTTGTCGCCAGGTTGTAAACGGCGTTTCACTGCCACATATACCTTAACCATCTTCTGCACACCAACTTGCAGCTCATCGCCTTGAGTTAAATTGCGTTTCTTTAATTCAAATGCCGCATCAAATTCCAAACGCTTCTGCGCCAAACCTTCTTTAACTTGTTCCAATTGCGATGCAGTATCTTCGCTCGCGAGACGTATGTCGAACCACTGATGACGCTCCAAACTAGTAAGGTAATCCTTGGTCAACTTGGCGCCTTTAACCAGCTTTTTGGGTCCTCCATTAACCACCTTGCCTAATAGCAGTTTACCCAACCGGGTGAATACATCGGCTTCAACGATGCGCATTTGATCCGCCAAATCTTTCTTGTAACGTTTCAATTCGTCGTCAATAATCTGTTGTGCACGCTGATCACGCTGCAACCCTTCTCGCGTAAACACCTGCACATCTATCACGGTTCCGGAAATACCCGCCTGCACGCGTAAACTGGTGTCCTTGACATCAGATGCTTTTTCACCAAAAATAGCACGTAGCAATTTCTCTTCTGGTGTTAGTTGAGTTTCACCTTTGGGCGTGACTTTACCAACCAACACGTCACCAACTCCAACTTCTGCACCGATATGTACAATGCCGCACTCATCCAAACGCGCCATTTGCCCCTCAGACAGATTAGGAATGTCACGAGTAATCTCTTCCGAACCAAGCTTGGTATCACGCGCTACTACTGTAAGCTCTTCAATATGAATAGAAGTGAAGCGATCTTCCGCCACCACGCGTTCGGAAATCAGAATTGAGTCCTCGTAGTTATAGCCATTCCAAGGCATGAACGCCACCAACATATTCTGGCCCAGAGCCAGCTCGCCCATATCGGTGGACGCGCCGTCGGCGATCACGTCGTCACGCGCAATCACGTCGCCCATCTTGACCAGCGGACGCTGGTTGATATTAGTATTCTGATTGGAACGGGTATACTTGGTCAGATTATAGATATCCACGCCAACTTCGCCGTGTGTAGTTTCATCGTCATTAACGCGCACCACAATGCGGCCTGCATCCACGTAATCTATACGCCCACCACGCCATGCCTGCACTGTGGTACCGGAATCCACCGCCACAGTGCGTTCAACTCCAGTTCCGACCAATGCTTTCTCCGCCCGCAAACAAGGTACGGCTTGGCGCTGCATATTGGCACCCATTAAAGCTCGATTTGCATCATCATGCTCCAAGAAAGGTATCAGCGCCGCCGCCACCGACACCACTTGGGCAGGTGCCACATCCATGTATTCAATGCGATCTGGCGACGCCAGCACAAACTCATTGTGCTGGCGGGATGAAACCACGTCATTGGTAAACTTTCCTTTACTGTCTAGCTCAGCGTTGGCCTGAGCAATAGTGAACTTGCCTTCCTCAATCGCGGACAAATATTTAACTTCATCTGTCGCCTTACCCTTAGCCACCTGACGATAGGGAGTTTCGATGAAACCATAATTATTGATGCGCGCATAGAGCGCCAACGAGTTTATCAAACCGATATTCGGACCTTCTGGCGTCTCAATCGGGCACAAACGGCCATAATGTGTCGGGTGCACATCACGCACCTCGAAGCCGGCACGTTCACGAGTCAATCCACCAGGGCCAAGCGCAGAAATACGGCGCTTGTGCGTCACTTCGGATAAGGGGTTGGTCTGATCCATGAATTGCGACAACTGACTAGAGCCGAAAAACTCTTTAACCGCCGCAGAAATTGGTTTGGCATTAATCAAGTCATGCGGCATCAGATTGTCCGCTTCGGCCTGGCCCAAACGTTCCTTCACCGCACGCTCAACACGTGCCAACCCAGTGCGAAACTGATTTTCAGCCAACTCACCCACAGCGCGCACACGCCGATTGCCGAGATGATCAATATCGTCAATTTCGCCACGACCATTGCGCAACTCGACCATAATCTTGATTACCGCCACGATATCTTCATTAGATAGCGTGACTGAACCTGTCAACTCATCCGACCCGATACGACGGTTGAATTTCATACGCCCCACAACCGATAGATTGTATCGCTCTTCGGAAAAGAACAGGCCGTTAAATAGATTTTCCACCGCGTCCTCTGTAGGCGGCTCTCCGGGACGAATCATACGATAGATGGCAACTCGCGCTGTCCACTGGTCGGTGGTCTCATCAGCACGCAGAGTCTGCGAAATATAGCCGCCTTGATCCAGACTATTGGTATATAGCGTGCGAATTTTTTTCTCTCCAGCCGCGTGCAACTTGGCCAGCAGTGTTTCAGTGATCTCATCGTTGGCATTGGCGATAATTTCGCCACTATCCTTATCTATCACGTTATGTGCTAACACGCGTTCGAACAAGAAGTCTTCCCCTACCGCCAACTTATCAATACCAGCTTCCTGTATTTCACGGATATGGCGCACAGTAATGCGTTTACCACCGGCTACGATCACCTTGCCACTTTTGTCCAAAATATCAAAGCGTGCTACTTCACCGCGTAGCCGTTCTGGCACCACCTCAAACTGGATGCCTTTTTTCCCAAGGTGAAAGGTATCAAACTCGAAAAATGCCGCGAGTATCTGCTCAGGCGTATAGCCCAATGATTTCAATAAAATAGTGACCGGCATTTTGCGCCGACGATCTATACGAAAATAGACGTAATCTTTAGCATCGAACTCAAAATCCAGCCACGAACCGCGATAGGGAATAATGCGCGCAGAAAATAGCAGTTTGCCGGAGCTATGCGTCTTGCCGCGGTCATGCTCAAAAAACACGCCAGGTGAACGATGCAATTGCGACACGATAACGCGCTCGGTGCCATTAATGACGAATGAACCAGTATTGGTCATTAAGGGTATTTCACCCATGTATACTTCCTGCTCTTTCACTTCCTTCACGACGGTGGGTTTGGATACCTCCTTATCGAATAAGGTCAGGCGGACACGAGCACGTATTGGGGAGGCATAGGTCAGACCGCGTTGCTGGCACTCCTTCACATCGAAGGGCGGCATACCCAAGTTGTAGCTAACAAATTCAAGACGCGCATATTTATTATGGCTCTCAATCGGAAAAATCGAATGGAATGCTGCCTGCAAGCCATCGTTGATGCGCTGCTCAGGCAACTGATCAGCCTGAAGAAAAGCACTGTAAGATTCTAGTTGTGTGGACAGCAAAAATGGTATCGGCAAAGCACCGATACGTTTCGCAAAACTTTTACGAATACGTTTTTTTTCAGTAAAAGAATAACTCATGATATCTCCACGACCGAGGGAAAAGACAATGAACAAAAAACGTTTTGTAGCTTGCTGTTCGTTATCTTCTTAAAACGGCAAAAGGCTGGCGGGCATCCGTCAGCCTTTCGACGCGCACAATAATTACTTGATTTCAGCAGTTGCACCAGCCTCAATCAATTGCTTCAGGATAGCGTCAGCGTCAGCCTTGTTCACACCTTCTTTCACTGCCTTCGGTGCACCGTCCACCAAATCCTTAGCTTCTTTTAGCCCAAGACCGGTAATCGTGCGAACCACTTTGATCACGTTCACCTTGCTGGCACCCGCAGAACTTAATATCACAGTAAATTCAGTTTGCTCAACCGCGGCGGCGGCATCAGCGGCAGCCGGCGCAGCAACTGCCACAGCGGCAGCAGACACGCCAAATTTCTCTTCCATTTCCTTGATCAATGCAGATAACTCCAACACGGTCATTTGTGCAATTGCGTCCAGAATGTCAGCCTTATTAACAGCCATATTGCTCTCCTAATGTTAATTCAAAAAATTTGATAAGAGCGTTAAGCGGCAGCCGTTTCGGCTTCCTTCTTATCGCGGATAGCAGCCAAGCCACGCACGAAAGTGCTGGTTGCAGCATTCATGGTCGCCATCAAACGTGCGATCAACTCATTCCGGCTCGGGATAGCAGCCAGCACAGCGACCTGCTCCGCAGACATCAAAGAACCCACCATTGCGCCTGCCTTGATTACCAATTTGCCGTTTGTCTTGGCAAACTCATGCACTATTTTCGCTGCCGCGACGGGATCAGCGCTAATACTGTAGATTAGCGGGCCAACCATTTTTTCCGCCAAAACCTCGAACGGAGTACCCTGTACAGCACGACGCGCCAATGTGTTTTTTAACACGCGAAAGTACACTCCAGACTTGCGTGCAGTGGCACGCAACTTGGTAATGTCGCTGACTGCAATGCCACGGTACTCCGCCAAGACAATAGTCTGAGCCTGCGTCACTTGTTCGTTAACTTCAGCTACTATTGCTTGTTTTTCTTGCAGATTAAGACCCAAATCATTCTCCATCTTCAATTGGAACACTAAACCGAGGCCCAGCGATCCACTGTTAACAACTGCGTCCTTAAGCCGGGGAAATAATATTATTCCTGCTCGCGGGCACACCATCTACGTAGGCGTCAGACAAAAGAGAGCGGAAACCTTGATCTTGCTACCGCCACACTAATGCCCCTTCATTAAACCCTATTGGGTGCCTACGGTCTTTGACAATCTGCCAATAAACCAGCAGCTCAAAGCTTATAAACAGCATGACAAATTAATCAATCATGCCGCACAATCTGTAGAAGACAATCGCCACATTTTCATAACTTATGGCCAAGAACAATAAAATTATCCTGCCAAACTGGCCTGCTCAATGCGAATACCCACACCCATGGTACTGGAGACAGAGATTTTCTTTAGGTACACGCCCTTAGCGGCAGCTGGTCTAGCCTTGTTTAAGGCATCAACCAACGCCAATAAATTTTCACGCAGTGCTTCCGGCGCAAACGAAGCTCGTCCAATGGTGCACTGCACAACGCCATTCTTGTCGGTGCGGTATTGCACTTGACCAGCCTTGGCATTCCTAACGGCACCCGCCACATCAACGGAAACCGTACCCACTTTAGGATTAGGCATCAAGCCACGCGGACCAAGAATTTGCCCTAATTGGCCAACAATACGCATAGCATCAGGAGAGGCTATCACCACATCGAAATCCATATTGCCAGCCTTGATGCTTTCCGCCAAGTCCTCGAAACCTACTACATCCGCACCAGCAGACTTGGCTTCCTCAGCCTTGGCACCTTGAGCGAACACAGCGATGCGCACAGTTTTGCCAGTTCCCTTCGGCAACACCACAGCGCCCCGCACTAATTGATCAGACTTACGTGCATCTATACCCAAATTAATTGCGATGTCGATAGACTCATCGAACTTGGCCTTAGCAGTTTCTTTTGCCAGATTCAACGCATCATTCATAGCGTACAGCTTATTACGATCAACTTTGGCAACCAATGCCTTATAACGCTTAGAAATATGTGACATGTTTATACCCCCTCCACAACAATACCCATACTGCGCGCGCTACCGGCAATAGTGCGCACCGCCGCATCCATGTCGGCAGCAGTCAGATCGGGCATCTTGGTTGTTGCAATTTCTTCTGCCTGCTTACGGGTCAGTTTACCAACCTTCTCTGTAAGCGGTCTGGGACTACCCTTCTGCAAACCAGCTGCCTTTTTAATCAGAATGGTCGCAGGCGGCGTTTTCATAATGAAAGTGAAACTCTTGTCTGCAAAAGCTGTAATTACCACCGGAATTGGCAAACCCGGCTCCACGCCCTGAGTCTGTGCATTAAAAGCTTTGCAGAATTCCATGATATTCAGCCCACGCTGACCCAGCGCTGGACCGATAGGTGGGCTAGGATTTGCCTTACCAGCAGGAACTTGCAACTTGATAAAACCTATAATTTTCTTTGCCATAACACTCTCCCTATGGGTTCAAGCGAACGCTATTGCGCTCTCCCCGATTGATACAAAAAGGAAAAAGAGGAACAGAAGATGGGCGCCCGCAACCGGCTTTCTCTTCTCCATTCATTCTTAACCCTCCGCTCTAAGCTTTCTCGACTTGACCGAAATCCAACTCCACAGGTGTGGAGCGACCAAAAATGGTCACCGCCACCCGCAACTTATTCTTATCATAATTGACGTTTTCCACCATACCGTGGAAATCAGTGAATGGACCATCCTTGACACGCACCGCTTCACCCACTTCAAATAGCACCTTGGGTCTCGGCTTTTCCACCCCGGTCTGCATCTGATGCATTATATTTTGCACTTCTTTTTCGCTGATGGGAGTAGGCTTCATTGCCGAACCACCCAAAAATCCAGTAACCTTGGGTGTACTTTTAACGAGATGCCAGCTTTCATCGGTCATCTCCATCTCAACCAGCACATAGCCCGGAAAAAATTTACGCTCGCTGATACTCTTCTGACCCAACTTAAGCTCCACAACCTCTTCCACCGGCACCAAAATCTGACCGAATTGATCCTCCAAACCCGCGCGTTGAATGCGCTCCGGCAATGCACGCTGCACGAATTTCTCAAACTGAGAGTACGTATGAACCACATACCAACGCTTGGACATTATTCACGCCCCATTAATTTATTAACCACCAACAACAAGCTGGTATCAACTGCCCACAAAAATAGTGCCATTACAACCGCAAAGAGGAGCACCACCCCTGTAGTCTGCACTGTTTCTTTACGCGACGGCCATACCACGCGCTTAGCTTCCGCTACAGATTCTGTACCAAACGCAAATAGACGCTTACCCGGTTCAGTCGTCCAAACTACAGCAGCAGCCAACAAAAACCCAAACAATATTGCTGCAAGCTTCACCACCGCAGCGCTTTCATGCAAAGCATAAAACGCCGCAATGCCCGCGGCAACGAACATGAAAGCGACAACCAATTTAATTTTATCCGCCATGCGCAATCTGTCCGTCTTTCCTGATGATTTAACTGGCAGGCCAGGAGGGTTTCGAACCCCCAACCCTCGGTTTTGGAGACCGATACTCTACCAATTGAGCTACTGGCCTAATTTTTTAAATGAGAAGCAAACCAACAAGGTAAAGATCCGCCATCTTAAGCCCCCGTTACCGACGCTACTCGATCACCTTAGCCACCACACCGGCACCGACGGTGCGACCGCCTTCACGTATCGCGAAACGCAGACCTTCTTCCATCGCGATTGGGGCTATCAAGTTCACCGTCACCGATACGTTGTCTCCCGGCATCACCATTTCAGTGCCAGCCGGCAGCTCAACCGCACCCGTTACGTCGGTAGTCCGGAAGTAGAATTGCGGACGGTAACCTTGGAAAAATGGGGTGTGACGACCCCCTTCGTCTTTGCTGAGAACGTAGATTTCAGCTGAAAATTTGGTATGCGGGGTGATAGAACCCGGCTTGGCCAGAACTTGACCACGTTCGACTTCTTCACGCTTGGTGCCGCGTAACAGTATACCCACGTTATCGCCAGCCTGACCTTGGTCGAGCAGCTTGCGGAACATTTCCACGCCGGTGCAGATGGTTTTAATCGTGGGCTTGAGACCGATAATTTCAATTTCCTCACCCACTTTGACGACGCCGCGCTCTACCCGGCCCGTTACCACGGTGCCTCGACCGGAGATGGAGAAGACATCTTCGACCGGCATCAGGAAGGCGCCGTCCATGACGCGCATAGGCTGAGGTATGTAGGCATCCAGCGCTTCGGCCAAACGAAAGATGGAGGGCTCGCCAATTTCGGACTGATCACCCTGCAAGGCTTTGAGTGCACTACCGATAATGATCGGGGTATCGTCACCAGGGAAGTCGTATTTGGTAAGAAGTTCACGCACTTCCATTTCAACCAGCTCGAGCAGCTCAGGGTCATCCACCATGTCGGCCTTGTTCATGTAGACGATGATGTAGGGCACACCCACTTGACGCGCCAACAGGATATGTTCCCGCGTTTGCGGCATAGGACCATCGGCGGCAGACACTACCAGGATAGCGCCGTCCATCTGCGCAGCACCGGTAATCATGTTTTTAATGTAATCCGCATGACCCGGACAGTCTACGTGGGCATAGTGACGACCAGCCGTTTCATATTCAACGTGAGCGGTGTTAATGGTGATGCCGCGCGCCTTTTCTTCCGGCGCTGCGTCAATCTGGTCGTAAGCTTTAGCTTCGCCGCCAAATTTCTTGGACAGCACTGTGGTAATCGCCGCAGTCAGGGTGGTTTTGCCATGATCAACGTGTCCAATTGTGCCTACATTGATGTGCGGCTTGGTTCGCTCAAATTTACTCTTTGCCATGATTTTTCCTCATCAACACCAAATTAACAAAAGAATCTCAACAAAACTATTGGTGCCCATGGCGGGAATCGGACCCGCGACCTCTCCCTTACCAAGGGAGTGCTCTGCCACTGAGCCACATGGGCTAACTCAAACTGGAGCGGGTGAAGGGAATCGAACCCTCGTCGTAAGTTTGGAAAACTTCTGCTCTACCATTGAGCTACACCCGCACGCTTTGCCGCCAAAATGACATGCAACCAAGCAATAACCGCACCACCCAGCCTAGTCAAATTTAACCGCTAAACTTAAAATAAACTTTAAAAACAAAAAGCTGGTGGAGGGAGAAGGATTCGAACCTTCGAAGGCAGAGCCGTCAGATTTACAGTCTGATCCCTTTAACCGCTCGGGAATCCCTCCAAACGGAACCCATGATTATCCATATTTTCGGCCTCCTTGTCAAAGGTACTTAGCAGGTTGCTGGAAAACCCCACCATTATTCCCGGTCTGGTAAAATTGCATCATTCGTAAAAGCAGAAATATCAATACGCGAGACAGATGTTCGACCGATGAATCTGTTCTGCTACATGTAACTGGAACAACGCGGCCGATAACTCATCCTCTGCGAGCAATCCGCACGATGGCCATTGAAGTCGCTTAGCAATAGTGAAGTCCAACGGGTTGAGTAGCGAACTATTTCCATAAATATCATTATCCAAAAATAGCGGGTGGCAAGTAACCAAGGCGGGACTATTTCCGCTACCGGTTATAGAAGGTTCTAATGTACTTGGTAATCCCCTGTATTGCTTACGTTCGGGTGTAGTAGCGCCAATGATGAACCAGCTCATTTATGTGATATGCATATGACCAATTCGCTACAACTCGTTCTAATTTTGCTTACCGTTGCCGTAGGTGTGGTGGTGGCATGCCGTGTATTGCATTTGCCAGTAGTACTAGGCTACCTGACCGTGGGCATTCTGATTGGTCCGCATGCGCTGGGTTGGATACCTGATACGGCAGGCACTCATCATCTGGCAGAGTTCGGCCTGGTATTCCTGATGTTCAGCATCGGCCTCGAATTCAGCCTTGCGCGTCTCCACAAAATGAAACGCACGGTATTCGGCTTGGGTGGCGCGCAGGTGGTGGTAACTCTTTTGTTGATTATGACAGCTGGGTGGCTGGCAGGATTTGATTGGCGTGCAAGCTTAGCTATGGGCTGTGTGCTGGCGATGTCATCCACCGCTATTGTAAGCAAGATGCTGGTCGAGCGCGCCGCGATGAGTGCACCGCACGGCCAGCAGATCATGGGTGTATTGCTATTTCAGGATTTAGCTGTAGTGCCGCTGCTCATCATCATTCCGGCTTTGGCAAGTCCATCAGGCGACCTGCCATTCACACTCTCTCTTGCGCTGCTTAAAGTCACATTAGTTCTAGCTGTGCTGCTGGTATTCGGTCAGCGCGTGATGCGATCTTGGTTTCATGTCGTGGCACGGCAAAAATCTTCCGAGCTGTTCATGCTCAACGTACTTTTTATCACACTGGGTCTTGCCTACTTCACTGAATTAGTCGGGCTATCGATGGCACTGGGGGCATTTGTGGCCGGCGTCTTGATTGCTGAAACTGAATACCGCTATCAAGTTGAAGATGACATCAAACCGTTCCGCGATGTGCTTATGGGTCTGTTTTTCGTTACTGTAGGCATGATGCTGGATCTCGGCGAAATGTTTGTCAATATTGGTTGGGTACTTCTGATGCTGCTGTGCTTACTGCTGATCAAATTTACTGTAGTGGCATTATTGGTGCGCAGGTTTTCCGGTGATTGGGGAGTAGCGATCCGTAGTAGCTTGGGGTTGGCGCAAGCGGGTGAGTTCGGCTTCGTGCTATTAACCCTGGCAGGCGGGGTGAATCTGCTCTCTCCCGCAGCAGTACAAATCATCCTGGACACCATGCTTCTCTCCATGCTGGCCGCGCCTTTTCTAATCCAGCATACCGAAGCAATTGTGCGACGCATTGCGCCCTCCGAATGGATGAATCGCGCCATGCAGATTCATCAGATTGCAGTGCAAAGCATATCCGCCGATGCAAACATCATTATTTGCGGCTATGGGCGAAGTGGGCAGTCACTGGCGCGCTTTATGAAGCAGGAAAATGTTCAATTCATCGTGCTCGATCTCGACTCACGCCGTGTGCATGAGGCCGCGGCAGCGGGTGAGAACGTGGTGTATGGTGATGCCGCCAAGCGTGAAGTGCTTTTGGCGGCCGGGTTAATGCGCGCTAAAACTCTGGTTGTCACCTACATAGACACTCACTCCGCGCTCAAAATTTTACACCTAGTTAATGAACTACGCCCTGACTTACCAGTGGTGGTTCGAAGTGCCGACGAGACCCATATCGAGGCGCTCAAACAGGCTGGGGCGGCCGAAGTTGTGGCGGATGTGCTAGAAGGCAGCGTGATGCTGGCGTCGCAAGCACTGCTGATGTCGGGCGTGCCACTCAACCGCGTCGTCCGCCGCCTTCAGGAAAACCGGGCGCGCCGCTATAGCATGTTCAGCACCTACTTTCGTACTGCTGCGAATGTAGTGGGTGAAGCCACGGAAAACTTACAGCCGCGCTTCCATAGCGTGTTGCTGGGAGAACGCGATTCCGCCGTGGGCAAGACGCTTGATGAAATTAATTTGGCCGAATTAAATGTGGAAGTAAATGCAGTACGCCGCCACAACATGCGCGGCAATCAACCTGCGGGCAATATGATAATGGAAGCCGGTGACGTACTAGTACTGCTCGGTCAACCAAGGCCACTGGCAGCTGCGAAAAAACACTTGCGCGAGGGATGATAAAGACTCTCGGTCAACAGGCGCCCCATGAAGCTCAGTTTCGCTTCTTTGCCCGTGGCCTTTCGGTACACATCTGTGAATGACTGGTGCATCGCAGCATCGAACCAGAGTTTCAAACGTAAGAGAGACAGAAATGACACTCCGAGTAGCGGCACGAAGTTTGACGAGCAAGAACCAACCAAGCTGAGGCATAACGTAGAAGTGGACTTCTACGAAGAGCAGCTCAGCAATGCGCCAGCAAATCATCCAGGGGCAACAAAGATAATCAGTCAGCCCTCAAAAAAGTGTTGTTAGTTTTCTGGAACCATCTGTTTTATAGCAATGTATGTTAACTATGCGACCCTTACTCAAAAAACTCCCACCCTCCATCGCTGCACTACTGCTGCAATCAGCAGCAGTAGTGCTCATGTTACTGACGGTAAATGTTACGGGAAGGTACGACTCGCCATTATTATTTGCCTTGCTTTGCGGTCTGCTCGCCGCCACGTTCAGTTTCTTTGCCGGACTTGCCAAGTGGTGGCTGGTCATTCAGCTGATGTTCGCGCCAGCCTTGGTGCTAATGCTCGCAGTCGAATTGCCGCCTACTCTTTTCCTCGGCGCATTTCTGTTATTACTGCTTGTATATTGGAGTACCTTTCGCACGCAAGTACCGCTGTATCTTTCCAGTAATAAAGTGTGGCATGCCTTGGAGCACTTACTGCCGGTAGCAAAAGCTGATTCGGGTTTCACCTTCATTGATTTAGGTTCTGGTTTGGGCGGAGTATTGACGCACCTTGCCAGCATTCGCCCGGACGGACGATACATTGGCGTGGAGGCAGCACCCTTACCATTTTTCTGGAGTTGGTTGCGTATCAGGCTAGGCAGTCACCGCAACTGCCGAGTTCAGTGGGGGAGTTTATGGGACTGCGATTTGTCGCAGTACGACGTGGTGTTTGCCTACCTCTCCCCAGTACCGATGGAAAAGCTCTGGCACAAGGCATGCGCCGAAATGCGTCCTGGCACAATTTTCATTAGCAGTACCTTTACCGTACTTGATCAAGCACACCATGAAACCGTGCAGGTGGATGACCTGCATCATTCCACTCTGTTTATCTGGCATATGTAATGACCTGGCAGTATCACGCTATTGGAACTCGCTGCTAATCCGCCAGCGTTGGAGATGAACAGTGGCAAAGAATTGGCGGTGTGGTGTCAGCGCATGTTCTTCCCGCGTCCGGAAATTAAATCTTTCTATCTCCGCATGCTTGAGAAATGCGCCGTCTTTCACCCTTCCACGGTCCCACGTAAGTCATCGACATGCAGCACAATATATAGGAGCGCCGCTCAGCCAGATTAACAATAAATAGAGTGTATCTCCCGCTGCATCGGCACGTCGGTAAGGTATCTATTCATCCCCCAAACCCATATCCATGAGGAGATTTTGCTACCGGAATGATAAGCTTGTGAATTTACGTCCCTAGTGTTACGAACGGGGGGTTAACGAGAAACGGGCAATACCCGATCATGAATCTAAACGACCGTGGCTGAGTAGATGTCTTATTGATCAGTCAGACAATTACGGACATTCTAAAATCCTCACCAATTGCGAGCACCTCAAACACTATAAGCAACCAGGCACTATTTTCAGAAGTGGTAAATAATATTTAAAGGGAATAGCAAAATGAAAATGACCCAGTTAATAAAACAGCTGCTATTAGTTTATGTTTATTTATTTGCATTAAACGGACAAGCAATAGCCGATTCGTTTCCAGACGCACTAAACGCGTATGAAACTGGAGATTATTCAAAAGCATTCGACCTTTTCGTGCCGTTGGCACAACAGGGCAACGTCAAAGCACAGCTCACCCTTTCAGCTATGTACGCCATCGGTAAAGGTGTTCCGCAAGATTATGAAAAAGCTGTGAAGTGGTATCAAATGGCCGCAGAGAAAGGGAGCCAAGGAGACACTGAACAAAAAATCAATTTCAGTCTATATAGTCCGACTAATTATAATATTCCTCTGAAAGAGGTGGCGAAGTGGTATAAATTCGTCGCAGAACAAGGGAATGCTTTATATCAATACAACATTGGGCGATTTTACGATATTGGCAAAGGTGTTCCGCAAGATTACAAAGAGGCTGTGAAGTGGTATCGAATGGCCGCCGAACAAGGGAACGCTCAGGCACAATCCAGCCTTGCATTTATGTACCAAAACGGAGATGGCGTTCCTCAAGATTATGTACGAGCGCATATGTGGTTCAATATTGCGGCGTTTAACGAGGATAGTACTGGGGTTCAAGATCTTAATATTGAACGACGTGATTCCATTGCCATGAAGATAGCTGCAAGCCAAATTGCTAAGGCGCAGGAACTCGCCAGAAAATGCATCGCTCAAAAATTCAAGGGGTGTTAGTTAGACGGCTTTGTTTTGCCATAAACATAATCGCCTATTAACGGTATTCTGTCGCGACTGCACAAGACTTCCATTACACGCCAGACCCAGATGAAATTTAAATGGACAAAGTAGCAACGAAACTATCATTTATCCGAGATCATTACATTGATGCAGTGATCGGCAAGGAAATTTTTCCAATCGTGACGAGTATCTCGCTTACGGGTAACCCTATTGCGATAGTCTGCGACTTCTTTCTTCGTAAAGCTATCAAGTCTCTCGATGCAGTATGCTTACTGTGCGAAATGGGTTTCGCTGAAGATGCTCTAGTTTTAGGAAGAACGATCTTCGAGTTATCTTTGTATTTGCAGATTATTGCATCAAGCGATTCCATTGAGCAACGACGCTGGAAGGCAGAGTGCTTTATTTATGACGGCGACCGCCAGCGCGTCACGCAGCTGAAGAAGTTGGAGATACTTAAAAAACAAGGTAGATGCCTTTCATGGATAGAAGCGATTGATGCCTCAAAATCTAATTTTGAGACTATCCTTGAGCCAAATAATTTTGTTTCACCCAAAAGTATTAAGGACATGGCCATCGAGTTAGGTGGAAAGTGGGAGTGTTGGTATCATTCTCTCTACTGGAGCATGTCAAAACTCACTCACCCGAGCGGTCTTGGTAGTAACACATATATTAAAAATTATGACCAAGAATTAGAAGCATCTGGAGCTATAAAAATCATTTTAGCGATGCATTATTTTTTGACGGATTGCACGTTGAATATCCTCGAATTAGAACGTTTACGTCCCCAGCTGGACGAGTGTATGAAAAGTTTCCGTTCGTTATCCGAGTGCTCCGAAGCCAATTGAAGCTACGACCTGCAAAATTATTAAATTACCATGACCGTTTTGAATTATATTTAAGTCTTCACCGCAAAGTAACAACTCCCCATTCAGTGCCCAAATTTATATGCTCGGGCACGGCAATAAAAAAAACAAATCAAAAGCGGTCTGCCAGAAAAAGCAAGATGAACGGTTTGAATGTTTCCTGAAAGATTCCTAAAAATTTACAGACAGCCCATGCGGGCTAGTGCCAAAATCAAAACCGAACCCCGACAATCCAGTGCCCAAATTCGTCCAAACCGGCGAGCCAGTTAGGACAGCATAATGAACCTTTTCAAGGTACTCAGTGTTATCTCTTCGTACGCGCCAAGTAAAGAACCAGAACCAACGCCGCCTCCTAGAATAATCACACCCTTTTGGAAACCTCATTTAGCCTGAATAGGTAATGTGTCCCTTATGTAGCAGGTTGCACCAGTCTCCAGCGTCGCACACTACGCGTGCATTCGCTGGAATCAGGCGCATCTCGCCCTACCTAGCAGCGTGATACGCTAAAAAAACCGGAAGGCAATTTATGGAAGTGGTAGTGATGATGAATATGCTGTTATATAATTTATATTTATGACTCTATTGTTCCAGGCGCTACGCGTTAGGGCATAATCGGGAGGCATAAATAGATTGCACAAGACTTATGATGAGCCTATACGCTGCTTTTAGCGTATAGGAAGAAATACTATTCATTCTACCGTTTGGGCCCCCATATTTAACCGTAGCCGTGTTGGGCAGCTTGTCCAATACGCACAGCAATAACAGGAAATCATGTATAAAAGCACGCCGCATATCTTGGAAGTCAGACCTAAAATACCAGCCCGTTTAGCCCGGCTTGAAGAACTGGCAAATAACTTATGGTATAGCTGGGATTTGCCCACACGTGATTTATTCTCTTATATTCAACGCAAACTGTGGGATGAAGTAGGTCAAAACCCGAAAGCTTTTCTCCGATGTGTAGACGAGCGATGCCTGATAACTGCCTCGGAAGATCAGATTTTTCTGGATCAATACCATCGCACATTATCAGCTTATGATAGTTATCATACTAAGCCAGTGCGCAATAGTCATGCTGAAGGGTTCGCTGAAAATGATCTGATTGCCTATTTTTGTGCGGAGTTTGGGTTTCACGAAAGCTTTCCAATTTACTCCGGCGGTTTGGGAATTTTGGCAGGTGACCACTGCAAGTCCGCCAGCGACATGCATTTGCCTTTTGTCGGCGTAGGCCTCCTCTATCGCCAAGGTTATTTCCATCAGACCATTGATGGTGATGGCAACCAAAAAGCCCTTTATTCTGACTCTGAATTCGAGAGCCTGCCTATTTCACCGGTATTGAATAGCGATGGTTCCGAAGTCCATGTAAGCGTGGACTTACCGGGGCGTAGCGTAGCAATTAAGGTGTGGCAAGCACGTGTCGGTAATGTCACTATCTATTTGTTGGATACTGATCTTGATGAAAATTCCCAGCAAGATCGTGCCATCACTCACCATCTGTATGGCGGCGACAAATCCATTCGTATTGAACAGGAAATCGTGCTCGGGATCGGTGGTGCGCGTGCTCTCGGGGCAATGGGCATCAAGCCAAGTGTGTGGCATATCAATGAAGGTCATGCCGCCTTCTTGTTACTAGAACGCGTCCGCATCCTGACAGAACAAGGTATCGAGTTTTCAGCCGCACTTGAAGCAGTTGCTGCACATACCGTATTCACAACGCACACTCCCGTACCAGCCGGTCATGATCATTTCGACTACGGCATGATGATGTACTATTTTGAAAATTATTATCCGCAATTGAACATCAGCCGCGATGAATTTCTTGCCTTGGGCAATGTATCAAATACACCCGATTTTAATATGACTGCGTTGGCAATCCATTGTTCACGTTTTCAGAATGGCGTATCGCGTATCCATGGCAAAATTTCTGCCAAAATCTGCGCCGAAATGTGGCCGGAAATTGAGCAAGAAGATAACCCTATAAGTTACATTACTAATGGGGTACATATGCCTACCTTCCTGGCTAAGGAATGGTCGGAAGTGTTTGTGCGATACCTCGGTTGGGACTGGAGTCAGCATGTAGCAGATGTCGGTTTTTGGGAACGGGTCGACAGTATTCCGGATCATCAGTTCTGGAGCGTACGCGAGTCGCTTAAATCGAGAATGCTACAGCTAATCCGCTATCGCATCAGTCGCCAACATTTCCGCAATCACGGTTCTGAAGCACATCTTGATCGCATTTTGAAATATGCAGATCCGGCCAATCCAAATGTGCTCACCATCGGCTTTGCGCGCCGTTTCGCGACGTATAAGCGCGCTGCATTATTATTTGAAGATCTGAATTGGCTGCGCCAGATCATGCAGGATCCTGAACGTCCTGTGTTGTTCATTTTTGCCGGCAAGGCCCACCCCGCAGATATTCCGGGGCAAGACCTTATCCGCCGTGTAACGCAAATTTCACGCATGCCGGAATTTGAAGGCAAGATCCTGATGCTGGAAGGCTACGACCTGCGGCTTGCACGTCGCATGGTGGCCGGGGTGGATGTGTGGTTAAACACGCCCCTGTATCCACTTGAAGCAAGCGGCACTTCGGGCATGAAGGCAGCCATGAATGGGGTACTTAACTTGTCCGTACTAGATGGCTGGTGGGATGAAGGTTACGATGGCAAGAATGGCTGGGCAATCAAACCGGTTTCAGAGTTTTTGCCTGAAGCGCAGCGCAACCGTGAAGAAAGCCAAACACTCTATGAGCTAATGCAGGATCAGGTCATTCCCACTTACTACAAACACAACAAGATGGGCTATTCGTCAGAATGGGTAAAGATGTCCAAGCGCTCCATCGCAACCTTGCTGCCGAGCTTCAATGCCACACGCATGGTGGGTGAGTATGTTGCTAAAACCTACTTACCTGCCACCTGGCAGTATCGCAAGTATTGCGACCATGATTTCGAAGGTGCGCGTCAAATTTCGGCTTGGAAAAATACTGTCCGTAAGGCTTGGCCCGGTGTAACAATACGCCGCTTGGGGAGCCCTAAACAAAGCATTATGTTTAGAGAAGGCGTGTACTTTGAAGTGAGCATTAACCTGAATGGTCTCCAACCTGCTGACGTAACGGTCGAAATGCTGATTGGTCATGCATACAATAAGGAAAAGCTCAAGCAGTCGATGCGTTATCAGTTTGCAGCACAGGAAGTTAATGCAGAAACAGGCGAACATGTTTATGTGCTGGAATTGACACCAGAACTATGTGGCAAGCTTGAATATCGCATACGGGTTTATCCGCGCCACGAAATGCTGACACATCCATTCGAACTGGGCTTAATGCGCTGGCTATAATTCCAATTGCACTTTATTTGGTGACACAATCCTGGTTACCTCGCTCTTTTTTAGTGTGCGTAATGTTGTTTTCGCTATCTTTAATGGCTTACCTTCATTACCAAGCTTAGCCTTCGCTGCAACTGATATTTTCAGCTTCGCTCGTTCATCGTTGACTTGTATTACCTTCGAATTGAAATTGGAATAACGATGCGGGTATTGTTTGCCACTTCTGAAGTCGCACCACTCATCAAAACGGGCGGTTTGGCCGATGTCAGCGCCGCACTGCCGGCGGCGCTGCATGGAATGGGAGTAGATGTACGCGTATTGCTGCCAGGTTATCCGCAAGTTTTAAAAGTGTTGCCGCATCTTCAGGTCGCTGCCAAAATTCCCACTCAGTTCAGCTTCCCAGCAACACGACTGCTAACTGGTTTGCTGCCTAATGGCGTACCACTGTTAGTGATTGAATGTGCCGAGCTATATGAGCGGGGGGGAGGGGCATATCAGGATGAACAGGGTCTCGACTGGCCAGATAACGCTCTACGATTTGGATTACTGTCAAAAATTGCTGCATTACTGAGTTGTACGGATTCTCCACTTGACTGGAAACCCGAGATAGTTCATTGCAATGACTGGCAAACCGGACTTACCCCGGCCTATCTGCATTTTTCAGAGGGTGCTGTACCTTGTGTAATGACAGTGCATAATCTTGCATTTCAAGGTGTATTCCCGCCGCAAATGGTTGCGGAATTGGGGTTGCCCATCGAGTGTTTTCAGCCTGACGGCGTAGAGTTTTACAACAACTTGTCCTTCATGAAAGCAGGTTTGTATTACGCCGATCACATCACTACCGTCAGCCCATCTTATGCCAACGAAATTCAGACTGATGCACTGGGGTTCGGCCTACAGGGACTGCTCGCCAACCGGCGCGAAGTTTTGACAGGTATTCTGAATGGTATTGATACCACAGAATGGAACCCCGCTACTGACCCTAACCTTGCTAATCCTTACAATCTCACGGATATAAGCGGAAAGTCTGCCAATAAGCGAGAGTTACAAAAACGTATGGGATTGCATATTGATCCCGACCTGCCATTGTTCGGATTAGTGAGTCGATTCACCCCGCAGAAGGGCGTAGACCTGGTGTTGGAAATTGCACCACAATTAATTGCCTTGCCAGCACAACTGGTATTGCTGGGTAGTGGCGATGTGGAAATGCAGCGGACTGCCCTGGAGCTTGCTCATCATTATTCTGGCCAGATCAGTGCTTACGTGGGCTTCGATGAAGCTTTGTCACACCTGATAGAAGCAGGCGCAGACATTTTTTTAATGCCGTCACGTTTCGAGCCGTGTGGACTTAACCAGATGTATAGCCAACGCTATGGTACGCCGCCAGTGGTGCATGCAACGGGCGGCCTGATTGATACAGTATTGGATTGCAACGCAACTTCACTAGAACAGGGCGTTGCCAGCGGTTTCGTATTCCATCATATGGATACGCCCAGCTTGTTGGCTACGGCACGACGTGCCGCGATAACCTATCATGACAAAAAAATCTGGCGAGCATTGCAGCACAATTGCATGGTCAAGAATTTTGGCTGGGGTCAGAGTGCCACAGCCTACCATGACATTTATACGCATTTAATGCGGCGATAACTGCACTTGTGCAGCTTCATTCAGCATTCCACTTCAACCAAATTTTTTCTTCAGTACTCGATGCGCGAATTCGATTTTTATTCAGATGAATTAATCCGTACTCTAAAATAATTGCAAAAATATAAATTTGAATTTTAAAATCCGCAAAACGAGTGAAGTGAATTTTCATTTATCATCGAACTGGCGGAAATTATAGTACCTACTGAGAAGATGTTTAACTTCGGTTTGTTTTGACAAACTTCGATTTCAGTTAATAGCCCCACCATCAGTTACATTTAAAAAAATTCAGCATTTATGCTGAAATTTTTTTACTGGTGGAACTTGTAATCGTCATCCGTGTCAGGTTATAGCCCTAAAATGCATTTGGAGAATTAAAAATAACATGCAATTGCATAGCTTACTTATTCGTTTATGGTGGTCGATATTTTTACTAATCGCCATCACCCCATCATATGCGGCGACGTCATTGACTTTAAACGATGCCTTGCGTCTCGCAGCCATACACAGTCCAACGCTCGCTGACGTGGCAGCCCAGGAGCGTGGCGCGCATGCTGCTCTCACTACGGCGCGGGCCTATCCCAATCCCGATCTTCAAGTCGGAGCTGGAAGTTCTCTTTCAAAGCATTTAAGTGTCCCCAATGGGCATACCCGCGTAGCTGGATTATCTCAGCTGGTCGAACTTCCCTCCGTGCGTGCCGCTCGACGGCAGGGCGCAGAAGCTGGCATCACCGCCAGTGCGGCGGTAGTATCGGATGCGCAATTAAATCTGCGTACCTCAGTAACGCAGGCTTTTTTCGATGTATTGCGTCGCCAGGAGGAGGTCAAGCTCGCTACGATCAACCATGAGTTACTAATGCAAATTCGCGACAGGGTGAAGCTCAAAGTAAAAGTTGGAGAATCTCCGCGCTTTGAATTGGTGAAGGCAGAAGTCGAGGCATTGGCTGCGAAGAGTGCCGTTAATAGTGCTGAACTACGCATTACCCAAGCCCGCGATCGACTACGGGCACTCATTGGCGCGCCGCTTGCGGGGAACTTCGAAGTGGCACAGGAACCGTTACTACCACCCGATCTGCCAGCTCTGGAAGAACTGCGTAAAGATTTATTGGAGCGTCAGCCATTACTTAAAGTGGCGGACGCTCAAATGCGTCGTGCGCAAGCGCGAGTGCAGCTAGAACGCAACCTGCGTTTCCCACAGCCCACCATTTCGGTAGGCTCCAATCAAGATCCAGATTGGAAACAGTGGCAGGTCGGCGTGAGCTTGCCCTTGCCGTTATGGAATCGTCGTCAGGGCCCCATCGGCGAGGCCGTAGCAGGGCTTGATCGGGCTGAGGCGGAGAAGCGGCAGACGAGCATCAATCTACTGGGAGTTCTGGACCAGGCTTACGGCCGATACCAGATTGCCAAAAACCAAGTAAAGATATTCGAAACCGGCCTGATGCATGATGCCGAAAACGCCATGAAGGTAGCCGAAGCGGCGTATCGCTATGGTGAGCGTGGCATTCTTGATTTTCTGGACGCCCAACGCGTTTTACGCACCACCCGCCTGGACTACCTTAATGCTCGTTACGAACTGCAAGCTGCGCTAATCGAAATTGCCCGGCTGCGCGCCCCCCCCCCCAATGCCGGAGAAATACTGTGAAGCGCACGATCTTACCTGTTCTAATCTCTCTTCTATTTGTCACCAGTCTGGCTGGTTGCAAGGGGAAGGAAACACCGCATGCCATTGCGCATCCGATCAACGACCCCTCGGTGGTAAAAGTTACACCGGAATTTCTCAAACGCCTGACAGTCACCCTTGCTAGCGAAGGTGATGTGGCGGAGACCTTGCGCGTACCGGCCCGCGTCGAAGTGGACGAACATCGGGTGGCGCGCATCGGTGCTGCCGTAACTGGGCGTGTGACTGAGATCCATGCTTTTCTTGGTCAGACGGTAAAACGCGGCGATGTGCTGACCACACTGAATAGCACCGAGCTGGCTACTGCCCAGCTCACCTATCTCAAAGCTTTATCCCATGAAGCGCTGCAGCGCCGAGCGGAGGAGCGAGCAAGATTACTGTTCGCTGCCGATGTTATTGGCGAAGCTGAACTGCAAAAACGAGAAGCTGATCTGGTCCAGGCTCACGCCGAGCTGCACGCTTCCCACGAACAGCTCAAGGTGCTTGGTATGGCAAAAAGCGCCATTACCAAGCTGGCGGCTACCCGTCGGGTGAATTCCATGTCCTCCATTATTGCGACTCTCGACGGAATTGTGATTGAGCGTACTGTAACATCGGGCCAAGTAGTGCAACCGGCGGAAGCTCTCTTTACCGTAGCAGATCTGTCCCACGTCTGGCTGGTGGCCGAGGTAACCGAACAGCAGGCTGCCTTGGTGAAGGTAGGTGAAGTGGTGCAAGCTAAGATTCCGGCATTGGACGGAAAACTTATTGAGGGGCGACTGATTTTTGTCGCCGACACCGTCAATCCCGATAGACGAACGGTGGAGGTGCGCATGGATGCAGCGAATCATGAGCGCATGCTCAAGCCGGAAATGCTGGCCTCCATGCTAATTCTGGTTAAATCCCAGCGCCGCTTGGTGGTGCCAGCTGCGGCGGTGGTGCGAGAGGATAACAAGGATCATGTTTTCGTCCAGCTGGACGATAAACGCTTCCAGTTGCGGCGTGTCCTGCTTGGACAAGAAAGCCATGGTTATTTCCCAGTGCTGGAGGGCATCAAAATAGGCGAACGTATCGTCACAGAAGGCGGTTTTCATCTTAACAACGAGCGCAAGCGAGAAGAGCTGGGAGGCTGATATGCTGGAATCCCTGATTCAGGCTGCGCTCAAACAGCGTTTGGTGCTTGTCGTGGTGGCGGTATGCTTAGTGGCATTCGGATTGGATGCGACGCGGAAGCTGTCAGTGGATGCCTTTCCAGACGTGACCAATGTACAAGTGCAGATTGCCACGGAGGCTTTGGGCCGTTCACCCGAGGAAGTCGAACGCTTCGTTACCGTGCCATTGGAAATGGCCATGACTGGCCTGCCGGGATTGGAGGAGATGCGCTCGCTCAATAAACCGGGGCTATCGCTGATTACTCTGGTGTTTACCGATGCGACCAATGTCTATTTCGCACGCCAGCTGGTAATGGAGCGCCTGATCGAGGTAGGCGGACGTATGCCGCAGAACGTGACGCCCGTACTCGGCCCGCTGTCTACTGGATTGGGTGAGGTTTATCAGTACACGTTGGAGCACCCAGACGACGGTGAGCGGGTGCTCAGTCAAGAAGAGCTGACCAAACGCCGCATTACTCAGGACTGGGTGGTGCGGCCACTGCTACGTGGCATTCCTGGCGTGGCAGAGATCAATTCCCAAGGTGGCTACGTCAAGCAGTATCAAGCGTTGGTGAATCCGGATCGCATGAGGCATTACAAGGTGACCCTGCAGGAAATATACCAGGCCCTCGCCCGCAACAACGCCAACTCTGGTGGCGGCGTGTTGCCCCGTTACGCTGAACAATATTTGATTCGCGGCATAGGCCTGATAAAAACCTTGGACGATATTCGTATGATCGTGCTTAAGGAGCAGAGTGGAGTGCCGGTGCTCATGCGCGATGTAGCTGAAGTAACCATCGGTCACGAGGTGCGCTATGGCGCATTGCTTAAGAATGGCATCACCGAGTCGGTGGGCGGGATAGTGATGATGATCCGCGCCGGTAACGCCAAAGAGATTGTTAGCCGGGTTAAACAAAGAGTCGCAGAAATAAACGATAAGGGGATGCTCCCCGGCGGCCTCAAAATCATTCCATACTACGACCGCAGCGAGCTGGTGGATGCTGCCGTGAAAACTGTGATGAAGGTGCTGCTCGAGGGCGTGGTTCTTGTCATCATCGTGCTGTTTCTGTTCCTCGGCGATGTACGCTCATCCCTGATCGTAGTTGCATCCCTGCTCTTGACCCCACTGATCACCTTCATGGTGATGAACCATTACGGCCTGTCCGCCAATCTGATGTCCCTCGGCGGCCTCGCTATTGCCACCGGTTTGATTGTGGACGGTTCGGTGGTGGTGGTTGAAAATACTTTTCAGCGCCTCGCTGAGCGCAAAGATATCAGCCGGATGCAGATAGTTCTTGATGCGGCATCAGAAGTAGCCACACCGGTTGTTTTTGGTATCTCTATCATCATCCTGGTATTCCTGCCACTAATGACTCTGGAGGGCATGGAAGGCAAAATGTTCGCCCCACTCGCATTCACCATTGCTATCGCCCTGTTCGTATCGCTGATTCTGGCGCTCACCCTGACCCCGGTTCTGTGCTCATACCTGTTAAAAGGAAAGGAAGAGCACGATACTCGCTTGGTTGCCTTTATGAAAAAGCCTTACCTGCGACTATTGGATTGGACACTGACTAACGGCAGGAAGACCATCATCATATCGGGAGGGGCGTTCGTCGGAGCCTTGCTGCTGCTACCTTTGCTCGGCACGGCGTTCATTCCCGAGATGAAAGAAGGTTCTATCGTGCCCGGCATCAATCGCGTGCCCAATATCTCGCTGGAGGAATCCATCAAGATAGAAATGGAGGCGATGCGCATGGTGATGCAGGTGCCCGGGGTGAAATCGGCTTTTTCTGGCGTTGGCCGTGGTGAGAGTCCCGCCGATTCGCAAAGTCAGAATGAATCTACCCCGATAGTCAGTCTCAAACCCCGTGACGAATGGCCAAAAGGATGGACGCAGGACGACATTGCTGATGCCATCCGAGACAAGGTCAAAACTTTGCCCGGGGTGCAGATTGTTATGGCCCAGCCGATTTCCGACCGAGTGGATGAAATGGTCACCGGGGTGCGCTCCGATGTGGCGATCAAATTGTTCGGCGATGACATGGACACACTCAAGCTGAAGGCCGACGCAATCGCCAAGGTGGCGACCTCAATCAAGGGAGCGCAGGATCTGCGCGTAGAAAGGGTTACCGGTCAGCAATATTTATCTATTAATATCGATCGTCACGCCATCGCTCGCCACGGTCTCAACGTAGCTGACATCAACGACGTGATCGAAACGGCTATAGGCGGCAGGACGACCACTGAAATCTTTGAGGGCGAGCGCCGCTTTAGCGCCGTAGTGCGCTTGCCAGAGCGCTTCCGCAACAGCTTGGGAGAGATCCATGATCTGCGCGTCATCTCGCCCAATGGTGCCCACGTGGCTCTGGAAGATTTGGCCACCATCAGTGTTTTGGATGGGCCAGCGCAGATTAGCCGGGAAAAGGCCAAGCGTCGCATCGTGGTGGGGGTTAACGTTAAGGGTCGTGACTTAGGCGGTTTCGTCGCCGAACTGCAGTTGGCTGTAGATGCCAAGATCAAGCTCCCCGAAGGTTATTACCTGGAATGGGGCGGTCAGTTCCAGAACATGGAGCGGGCGATGGGTCACTTGATGGTCATCGTTCCCGTGACCATTGCGGCGATTTTCTTCTTGCTATTTCTGCTATTCGGCTCCCTGCGCTACGCCTCACTTATTATCATGGTGCTACCTTTCGCCTCGATCGGCGGCGTGGTGTCCCTGTTTTTAACAGGCGAGTATTTGTCAGTGCCCGCCTCAGTGGGGTTCATCGCCTTGTGGGGGATCGCAGTGCTAAATGGTGTGGTGCTGGTATCCTATATCCGCACCTTGCGGGATAAAGGCATGTCTCAGTCGGAAGCCGTAATTCAAGGTTGCCGACAGCGCTTTCGCCCAGTGCTGATGACTGCCACGGTAGCGATGTTGGGGCTTATCCCCATGTTGTTCGCTACAGGCCCAGGATCTGAAGTACAACGGCCTCTCGCCATCGTGGTGATCGGCGGCCTGGTTACTTCTACCTTACTCACGTTAGTGGTACTACCGACGTTGTACAAGTGGTTTGAGGAAAAAAGCGTTGAGGCATAGTTAGGACGATTTATATCCGATATGAACTCACCCAACTTCAACTATTCAATCGATCTATGCATGACCGACTCAATAGTTTACTAATTCAAATTTAGTAGAGGCGGCTATACTGTCGGTTCATAGAATTAAAGTTTATAAACCATGATTGAAATAACCCTTGCCACAATTATCATCACGATTATCGTCGTTCTCACACTGCGTAACACTAAGCGCGCAGTGCTTGAGAATCCTCTTATTCTCAATCGCACAGGGCAATATCACGCGACATTGGCACCCAAGCTGAATATCGCGCAAACATTTATTGAAGCCATCGCTAAACAGCTACCAGGCCCGCGTGATGAAAGCCAAAACAGCTCAACGCAATGTTTCGAGGTGCGTGATCCAGAAGCCGTTACAATTGGTCAGGAACTCTATCTGCTGGCCATCACAATGCGTAACGGCCTGCTGTATTTTCAGGCCATCGTCCCGCGTCCATTGATCAGTGACCAAGATAGTTATTTCAATATGCTGATGGAATCCGCTCACAGCGCTCTTGCATCTATCCCTGCTACGGGTGGCATACATAACACAGAGGTGGATGAATACATCATTGCGGCCGCGAATACAGCGGCAGGAACATTGAGCATCGACATAAAACAGCAGGTGTTTTAAAGCGCCCGATTAACCCTATCGCCAGTACTATTTTTTACAATAGCAACATCAAAAAACGAAACGCTTAGGTTGCAGCGTGTTTTGCAGTGGCGCAATGGATGTCTCGAACAGGGTAACTCTCTCTAATATATTGGGTGCCACACAAGTAATCAGATCAGCATGCATCGCCGGAGCATCACCAATGATGGCAAACAGACGGCCACCTGGTTTCAAGCTGTTCTGGAATGCTTCCGGTAAGATTGGTACTGAGCCTGTCAATACGATTACATCGTAAGAACCCGGCCAGCCTTGCGCCGCATCGCCCAGTGCCAAGGTTACATTATTAATATGATGCGCCGCCAAATTCTTTTCCGCAAAAGCATGCAGTTCCGGCACGATCTCAACGCTGGTCACATGCATCGCAAGATGAGAGAGCAAAGCAGTCAGGTAACCACTGCCGCTACCAACTTCCAGCACGCGATCGTTGCGCCCAAGCTGCAATGCCTGCAATGCGCGCGCTTCCATCTTGGGCTGCCACATTGAAACCTCATGTCCCAATGGAATTTCCATATCCATGAAAGCCATGCTTTGCCTTCCGGGCGGTACGAAACGTTCGCGTTTAATCTGGCTCAACAAATCCAGTACCCGCATATCCAGAACGTCCCAAGGCCGAATCTGTTGCTCCACCATATTAAAGCGCGCTTGTTCCACGTTACCCATCTCCGCTCTACTCCAAAATATTATCGATACTTTATATTAACAGTTTAGCAAGCTAACTGCTCGTGCTCAATAACAGCCCCTTTTCCCTTATCAGGCCATTTTCATGACCATAATTTACTTCATCCCAGATTGCCCATCTGCAAATTCCAGTGAATAACTGGCATAACGAATTTTGATGACATTTGTAATAGACCGAAAATGACTTTAGCTTTCTATTTAAATATCTATAACCACCCGCGCTTGAATCAACAGACGCCCATCCAGTCAGTGCAAAATGTACACAGAAAAACCAGATTTATTTGTTAAACGTGTTTATAAACAGACGGGGCTTAACTGAAACGCAGCACCACCTTGTTAGCGCGTTTCAATCGGGTATTACCGGATACGTCGACGGTTCCGGTTAAAAAGACCTGCAAATCGGCCAGAGTATGCAGTTGTTCGTCGTTCATATGATTAACATCCCTCTCATATGATCAATCATGGCCGCTGCTCAGAGTCAAACTCCGTTGAATTCATGTACCCCGCTTAGAATCAAACCCCATTGGACAACGCTTATACTTGATGAAGACTTCTGTTTCATGGATAATCACTAGCTTCACTTGCCGGGATGGCGGAATTGGTAGACGCGCCGGACTCAAAATCCGGTGCTGGAAACAGTGTGAGGGTTCGAGTCCCTCTCCCGGCACCAACTATAAATTCATTTCCAAACTGTCAACCAATTAAAGAACCGGAGCGTTAGTACCGCTGACAGTAAGTAATGTCATAATTTTTTAACCTAATTAGAATTGGAGTTCATATGAAACTGTTGTCCACACTGATCGCTGCTGTATTCGCCGTTGTTTCTTTCTCCGCTGTTGCTTCTGATGCTGCTGCCCCTGCTCCTGCTGCCACAGGAGCAGCAACGTCGGATCATGCTGCTCCTGCTAAAAAAGCTAAAAAAGCTAAAAAAGCTAAAAAAGCTGATGAAGCAGCTCCTGCAGCGGCTCCCGCGGCTCATTAATTTTTTGAACCTTAAAAAAGGCAGGGGTAACCCTGCCTTTTTTATTTCATCCGATTCTTTGCTTACACAATCTGAAATTGCCATGATATGGCTTGGAAACCTAAAGTCACAGTAACCTGTCGTTATCGAGCAGGACTGCAAAGTTCTTATTATTGAGGAACACCCCGTGTTGTTCGACCAACCTGCTGACCATCTGGAACCTAATGAATCTCTGCAAGGAGCAGCGGTCCTAAAAGGATCAACTTATGAATTCAAGCTACAGTATCTGATTAACATTTTCCGCTGGCATACATTTGTGCATGGCACCACCTACCTCCACTTCACCTTCGCTGGACGCGCCTCGCCCATTGCTTGGAACAGAGGCACGCAGACTTAATACGTTCAATTTAGAATGACAGCGGAAGAGACCCAAGCCAGCAGCCACCACCGTAGCCCATCAGTACTGAGCTGCGTAGAGGATTATCTTTGCGAAAAACGCTATCCGCTAGACCCGCTGAGACTTTATGACTAAAGGATGTATTATCGTCGGCATATCCGGCGGAGTGGACTCCGCCGTTACTGCACTTCTGCTGAAACAGCAAGGCTATAAGGTCATTGGCCTCTTCATGAAAAACTGGGAAGATGACGATAGTGACGAGTATTGTTCCTCGCGCCAAGACTTGATAGATGCGGTCTCCATTGCCGACACCATCGGTATCCCCATCGAAACGGTGAATTTCGCCAAGGAATACAAGGATCGCGTATTCAGCCATTTCTTGCGCGAATACGCGGCCGGGCACACGCCCAACCCGGACATCCTGTGCAATTCTGAAATAAAATTTAAGGCTTTTCTGGAACACGCAGTCAATCTAGGCGCAGATTCCATTGCTACTGGACATTATGCGCAGATACGCAAGATAGACGGCAATTATCAATTACTCAAAGCGATAGACAGCAGCAAGGATCAAAGCTATTTTTTATATCGCTTGAATCAGATGCAATTGTCCAAAGCGATGTTCCCGCTGGGCGCACTGCTAAAGTCACAGGTGCGAGAAATCGCACGCCAGCACAATCTATCCAACTACGCCAAGAAAGACAGCACTGGAATCTGCTTCATCGGCGAGCGTCCATTTCGCGAATTTCTTAACCGCTACCTGCCTGCCCAACCCGGCCCGATATACACACTCGATGGTCAAATGGTCGGAGAACATATGGGCCTATCGTTCTATACCATTGGCCAGCGTCAAGGCTTAGGTATTGGCGGACAAGGCCTACCTTGGTTCGTAGCGGCCAAAAACATTGCGAACAATCACCTGATTGTAGTGCAAGGACACGATCATCCAGCTTTGCTGTCCACATTTCTTGATGCAACAGAAGTGCACTGGATTAATCACCATATACCTGATATTACGCGCAACTACACTGCTAAGATCCGTTATCGCCAAGCCGATGTAAGTTGCCACTTCAACACGATCTCTAACACCCTTAGCAGCTTTAAATTTAGTGAAGTACAATGGGCTGTCACCCCAGGGCAATCGGTGGTAATTTACGATGGCGAAATCTGTCTAGGTGGTGGCATCATTGCAAATAATCAGTAATGATGGAGCACAATACAAACAACATTTTCTTTAATGTTACCAATTCATTACTTTAAAAAAAATTTTAAAAATTCGACCAATTGCAATTGTCAATTTCTACAATTTTATTGTCAATGAATAAGTTGAATATCGTGTTAATTAACCGCTTTAGGCCAGCCCATACGTATAACATGAACTTTCTGTTTCGGCCTTCAATGGACGACTGACTACCGGTAGCATCATTTCTAGCGATATGCCGTTAATATTTGCTATTTTTTCCAAGGATTATCTCGATGACACTCACCGCAATCTCTCCATTGGATGGCCGCTACCACGGCCAGATAAATCCCTTGCGCACTTATTACAGCGAATTTGGCCTGATTTACTATCGAGTTCTAATCGAAATCGAATGGCTCAAAGCGCTCAGTTTAGAAGTGGGAATTCCTGAAATCGAACCGTTTTCTGCCACAACCCTTGCATATTTAGATCAACTAGTCGCGCAGTTTAGTGAAACTGATGCTGAACAAATCAAAATCATAGAAAAGCGTACAAATCATGATGTGAAAGCGATCGAATACTGGTTACGTGAAAAACTTTCAGACAACCCGGAAACAAGAAGCAAGCTAGAGTTTATCCACTTTGCTTGTACTTCAGAAGATATTAACAACCTAAGCCACGCACTGATGTTATTGAATGGACGCAACAAAGTTATGCTGCCAACTTTAGATACGCTTATCAATTGCCTACGCGACCTTGCTCATCAACTGGCAGACCTCCCTATGTTATGCCGCACTCATGGACAAACTGCCACGCCGAGCACACTCGGCAAGGAAATGGCCAATGTAGTACATCGCCTACAACGTGCACGTACACGTTTGGCCAACGTAGAAATACTAGGGAAAATCAATGGCGCTGTAGGTAACTACAATTCTCATGTGACGTCTTATCCTGAGGTAGATTGGGAATCTTTCGCACAACGCTTTGTCATGGCTCGTGGAATCACTTTCAATCCATATACCATTCAAATCGAACCACACGATTATATGGCGGAATTATTTGATGCCTACGCGCGTACCAACTCCATTTTGATCGATCTCAACCGTGACCTTTGGGGCTACATTTCACTCGGCTATTTCAAACAAAAAATGGTAGCAGGTGAGGTCGGCTCCTCCACTATGCCACATAAGATTAATCCAATAGATTTTGAAAATTCAGAAGGTAACCTAGGTTTAGCGAACGCTCTGCTACGCCATCTTTCCGAGAAACTACCAATATCGCGCTGGCAGCGCGATTTAACCGATTCCACCACACTACGCAACATGGGCGTAGTGCTGGGCTACACATTGCTGGCTTATAAGTCTTGTCTAAAGGGATTGAATAAACTGGAAGTAAATCCGCAACGCATCGCGGAAGATTTGAACAATAGCTGGGAAGTGTTGGCTGAACCGATTCAAACTGTAATGCGGCGCTACAACATCGAAAACGCCTATGACAAACTTAAAAAACTAACACGCGGCAAAGGCGGCATCAACCGCGACAGCCTGCACGCATTCATTCATACATTAAGTATTCCAGAAGCGGAAAAACAACGCTTGTATGTATTAACACCAGCCACCTATACCGGTAAGGCCAGTGAGTTAGCCAGGCGTATCTGAATCACATAATTTCACTTGAAAACTTTGTCTATAAATTCATCAAAATAAAAAACCCTCTCACAATGGAGAGGGTTTTTTATTTATAAGGAGTCTGACGATTTACTCTCAAAATGAGAGGTCTTGATGGACTATAAACGACAAAGCCCTCACTTGGAGGGCTTTGTCGTTTATAAGGAGTCTGACGATGACCTACTTTCACATACGTATGTACACTATCATCGGCGCAAAGTCGTTTCACTGTCCTGTTCGAGATGGGAAGGAGTGGGGCCAACTTGCTATGGTCGTCAGACATAACTGTCGGCTAACTGGCTATCTGATTAAACAGATAATCAATCAGCCATCAACTGGAAGAAGTAATTGGTTTTGATTGCAACGCAACTTGTAATATTTAATGTTATAGGGTCAAGCCTCACGGGCAATTAGTATCAGTTAGCTTAACGCATTACTGCGCTTCCACACCTGACCTATCAACGTGGTGGTCTTCCACGACCCTTTAGGGGGATCGAGTCCCCAGGGAAATCTCATCTTAAGGCGAGTTTCCCGCTTAGATGCTTTCAGCGGTTATCTCTTCCGGATTTAGCTACCCGGCAATACGACTGGCGTCATAACCGGTACACCAGAGATCCGTCCACTCCGGTCCTCTCGTACTAGGAGCAGGTCCCTTCAAATTTCCAGCGCCCACGGCAGATAGGGACCAAACTGTCTCACGACGTTTTAAACCCAGCTCACGTACCACTTTAAATGGCGAACAGCCATACCCTTGGGACCGACTACAGCCCCAGGATGTGATGAGCCGACATCGAGGTGCCAAACTCCCCCGTCGATATGAACTCTTGGGAGGAATCAGCCTGTTATCCCCAGCGTACCTTTTATCCGTTGAGCGATGGCCCTTCCATACAGAACCACCGGATCACTATGACCTGCTTTCGCACCTGCTCGACTTGTCAGTCTCGCAGTCAAGCATCCTTTTGCCATTGCACTATCAGTACGATGTCCGACCGTACCTAGGATACCTTCGTACTCCTCCGTTACTCTTTGGGAGGAGACCGCCCCAGTCAAACTGCCTACCATGCAATGTCCCCGATCCGGATTACGGACCTAGGTTAGAACCTCAAACACATCAGGGTGGTATTTCAAGGTTGGCTCCACGATGTCTGGCGACACCGCTTCAAAGCCTCCCACCTATCCTACACAGATCTGTTCAAAGTCCAATGCAAAGCTACAGTAAAGGTGCATGGGGTCTTTCCGTCTAGCCGCGGGTAGATTGCATCTTCACAAACATTTCAACTTCGCTGAGTCTCGGGTGGAGACAGTGTGGCCATCGTTACTCCATTCGTGCAGGTCGGAACTTACCCGACAAGGAATTTCGCTACCTTAGGACCGTTATAGTTACGGCCGCCGTTTACCGGGGCTTCAATCAAGAGCTTGCACCCCATCATTTAACCTTCCGGCACCGGGCAGGAGTCACACTCTATACGTCCACTTTCGTGTTTGCAGAGTGCTGTGTTTTTATTAAACAGTCGCAGCCACCATTTCACTGCAACCCCATCGAGCTTCGGACGCGAAGTCCTACACTCTACCGGGGCGCACCTTCTCCCGAAGTTACGGTGCAAATTTGCCGAGTTCCTTCACCCGAGTTCTCTCAAGCGCCTTAGAATTCTCATCCTGCCCACCTGTGTCGGTTTGCGGTACGGTCTCTATACAACTGAAGCTTAGTGGCTTTTCTTGGAAGCTTGGTATCAGCAACTTCGCGCCTAAATGGCACTCGTCATCACGCCTCAGAATTGACCCCCCGGATTTACCTAAGAGATCTCCCTACACGCTTAAACCAAGACGTCCAACACTTGGCTTGCCTAACCTTCTCCGTCCCCACATCGCATTGTATTGAGGTACAGGAATATTAACCTGTTTCCCATCGACTACGCATTTCTGCCTCGCCTTAGGGGCCGACTCACCCTGCGTCGATGAACGTTGCACAGGAAACCTTGGGCTTTCGGCGAGGGAGCCTTTCACTCCCTTTATCGCTACTCATGTCAGCATTCGCACTTCTGATACCTCCAACAGCCTTCTCAAGCTGCCTTCGCAGGCCTACAGAACGCTCTCCTACCATATGTACAAGTACATATCCGCGATTTCGGTGCATAGTTTGAGCCCCGTTACATCTTCCGCGCAGGACGACTCGATCAGTGAGCTATTACGCTTTCTTTAAATGATGGCTGCTTCTAAGCCAACATCCTGACTGTTTTAGCCTTCCCACTTCGTTTTCCACTTAACTATGTCTTGGGGACCTTAATCGGCGGTCTGGGTTGTTTCCCTTTCGACACCGGACGTTAGCACCCGATGTCTGTCTCCCATGCTCGCACTTCTCGGTATTCGGAGTTTGCAATGGTTTGGTAATCAGCAATAGACCCCTAGCCATGACAGTGCTCTACCCCCGAGAGTGATACATGAGGCACTACCTAAATAGTTTTCGGAGAGAACCAGCTATTTCCAAGTTTGTTTAGCCTTTCACCCCTATCCACAGCTCATCCCCTAATTTTTCAACATTAGTGGGTTCGGACCTCCAGTGAGTGTTACCCCACCTTCATCCTGGCCATGGATAGATCACTTGGTTTCGGGTCTACACCCAGCAACTATCGCCCTTATCAGACTCGCTTTCGCTACGCCTCCCCTATTCGGTTAAGCTCGCTACTGAATGTAAGTCGCTGACCCATTATACAAAAGGTACGCAGTCACGGAACAAGTCCGCTCCCACTGTTTGTATGCATGCGGTTTCAGGATCTATTTCACTCCCCTTCCGGGGTTCTTTTCGCCTTTCCCTCACGGTACTGGTTCACTATCGGTCGATTACGAGTATTTAGCCTTGGAGGATGGTCCCCCCATATTCAGACAGGATTTCTCGTGTCCCGCCCTACTTGTTCCAACCCTATTTCCACTCCTGAATTTTCGCGTACGGGGCTATCACCCACTATGGCCAGACTTTCCAGACTGTTCCACTAATTCAGAAGCTAAAGGTTGAAGGCTCCTCCGATTTCGCTCGCCACTACTCTCGGAATCTCGGTTGATTTCTTTTCCTCCGGCTACTTAGATGTTTCAGTTCACCGGGTTCGCTCTACCTGACCTATGTATTCAGTCAGGAGTGACCCTTGCGGGCCGGGTTTCCCCATTCAGATATCTACGGATCAAAGCTTTATTGCCAGCTCCCCGTAGCTTTTCGCAGGCTTACACGTCTTTCGTCGCCTGTAATCGCCAAGGCATCCACCACATGCACTTATTCGCTTGACCCTATAACATTAAACCCTCAGTCTTTTAGAAACCAAAGCTTTTCGTTACAAGTTTTTTTGTCTTGCGTTTGTGACCGCTTCCATCCGACTTGAATGGTTACGGCTTGATACAATCAAAACCCAAGTTTTTCATGCACGCGCATTAACAGGTTGCCCTATTAACGCTTGTGCGTGAATCACTTTTTACTTCTTCCAGATTTTTAAAGAACTACTATTAGCAAAAGCCAATATCAAAACAAATAGCTTGGATATAGGTTCTTACTTTGAACATTATTAATGTGTCACGGTAAATGGTGGAGGATGACGGGATCGAACCGACGACCCCCTGCTTGCAAAGCAGGTGCTCTCCCAGCTGAGCTAATCCCCCATGCTTGGTGGGTCTGGGTGGACTCGAACCACCGACCCCACGCTTATCAAGCGTGTGCTCTAACCAACTGAGCTACAGACCCTATTAAGCGTGAGAAGCGAGAGGTCAGGCATGAGAATCAAACCTCAGTCCTCACTCCAGCCACCTCACTACTTTAGTTTAGACAACCGATGAGTGTGGATACGTACGCCAAGGCTTCTCTAGAAAGGAGGTGATCCAGCCGCACCTTCCGATACGGCTACCTTGTTACGACTTCACCCCAGTCACGAACCCTACCGTGGCAACCGCCCCCCTTGCGGTTAGGCTAGCTGCTTCTGGTAGAACCCGCTCCCATGGTGTGACGGGCGGTGTGTACAAGACCCGGGAACGTATTCACCGCGACATGCTGATCCGCGATTACTAGCGATTCCGACTTCATGGAGTCGAGTTGCAGACTCCAATCCGGACTACGATCGGCTTTCTGAGATTAGCTCCCCCTCGCGGGTTGGCAACCCTCTGTACCGACCATTGTATTACGTGTGAAGCCCTACCCATAAGGGCCATGAGGACTTGACGTCATCCCCACCTTCCTCCGGTTTGTCACCGGCAGTCTCATTAAAGTGCCCAACTAAATGATGGCAATTAATGACAAGGGTTGCGCTCGTTGCGGGACTTAACCCAACATCTCACGACACGAGCTGACGACAGCCATGCAGCACCTGTGTCCAGGTTCCCTTTCGGGCACCAAGCCATCTCTGGCAAGTTCCTGGCATGTCAAGGGTAGGTAAGGTTTTTCGCGTTGCATCGAATTAATCCACATAATCCACCGCTTGTGCGGGTCCCCGTCAATTCCTTTGAGTTTTAATCTTGCGACCGTACTCCCCAGGCGGTCAACTTCACGCGTTAGCTGCGGTACTAAGGAAGTCTCCTCCCCCAACACCTAGTTGACATCGTTTAGGGCGTGGACTACCAGGGTATCTAATCCTGTTTGCTCCCCACGCTTTCGTGCATGAGCGTCAGTATCGACCCAGGGGGCTGCCTTCGCCATCGGTATTCCTCCACATATCTACGCATTTCACTGCTACACGTGGAATTCTACCCCCCTCTGCCGTACTCTAGCCTTGCAGTCACAAATGCAGTTCCCAGGTTAAGCCCGGGGATTTCACATCTGTCTTACAAAACCGCCTGCGCACGCTTTACGCCCAGTAATTCCGATTAACGCTCGCACCCTACGTATTACCGCGGCTGCTGGCACGTAGTTAGCCGGTGCTTCTTCTTCCGGTACCGTCATCCACACAGGGTATTAACCCGTGCGTTTTCTTTCCGGCTGAAAGAGCTTTACAACCCGAAGGCCTTCTTCACTCACGCGGCATGGCTGGATCAGGCTTGCGCCCATTGTCCAAAATTCCCCACTGCTGCCTCCCGTAGGAGTCTGGACCGTGTCTCAGTTCCAGTGTGGCTGGTCGTCCTCTCAGACCAGCTACGGATCGTCGCCTAGGTGAGCCTTTACCTCACCTACTAGCTAATCCGATATCGGCCGCTCCGAAAACGCGAGGTTCTTACGAATCCCCCGCTTTCCCCCTTAGGGCATATGCGGTATTAGCGTAACTTTCGCTACGTTATCCCCCATTTCCGGGTACGTTCCGATATATTACTCACCCGTTCGCCACTCGCCACCAAGGTTGCCCCCGTGCTGCCGTTCGACTTGCATGTGTAAAGCATGCCGCCAGCGTTCAATCTGAGCCAGGATCAAACTCTTCAGTTCAATCTCTATGCTTAATTTGATCTGCCCTCGCAGGCAAATCGATCTCACTCAAAGCGAATCAATATTTCATTTCTTCGACTTCGTGTGAGGTACTGCTTTTATGTCTTGAGTCATGATGATCATGCAAACTAATTCGCCTGACCATCAATACCTCAGCGCATGTACCCACACTCGTCGGTTGTCTGTAAACTTTTAAAGAACGGGCTGCCGTAGCAACGAGAGGGGCGCATTATACAGAGCAAATAACGATGGTCAAGCATTTTGTTGTGTAGCACGCAAATATACTTCTCAGACTTGTAGTACATGAATTCGTACTTAATCCGGTTAGCATAATCACGAGTGGGTTTAAAACGCATTGACGGCCCCTGCAGCCGCATTACGCTTCGATCAGACCTCTGCATAGGCAGCATAAACACGTCTAGAAGTTCTATCGTTTTTGTGCCATGATTAGCCGTAGCCTCCTGAGCTGGAGGTGGGCTCTGTAATGATGGCCAGCAATATATGCATGTATTTTTATATTATTTAAAAACTGACGAACCAGAGATTCTGGCTTTTTTGAATTAAATTTAGAATGAAAATTTTACATAGCAAAGATTACATAGCAAATAAATGTGGGGTATTCACAGAGGTCGCCAATGATATATATTCGACTCCTTTTTGGACGCCTGAATATTGTGCAGATCTTATTAAAGAGTTAGATTCAAGACCAGAATTATTTTATGCGCACAATCCAGATGGGTATTCCACTTCTGAACTTAACCTTCATAATTTGAGCAGAGTATTTTCAATAGATATTTGCAAGCAAATTATGGGCAAATGCCTACCTTCGCTTCTTTATGTATTTCCACTGTTGAATATCCTAGGATTTACCTCTCCTTATTTTGTACGTTACGGAGAAAATGATGCAAAGAATATGAAGCTACATCATGACGTCTCTATGGTGTCAATGCTTGTAAAGCTTAATGATGGCTTTACTGGGGGCGACCTTGTTTTTCCTCGACAAGATTACAATAACAAAAATCTTCCCGTTGGACATGCTCTTTTTTGGCCGGGACAGGTTACGCACCCCCATCAAGTTCTTGACGTAACATCTGGAACTAAATTCTCATTAACTGTTTGGGCATGGCCTGTTCCATGGTCTTCTGAATATGGAATTTCCGTTGAGGATTTAAAATAACGCGGATTCAATTTCAAAGTTCACCTCTTGCTGCTGGCTGTTTTGCATTCCATAAATTCTAGTTTGATCTTGTCAGATCCACTTCAATTCCAGTAAGCGGCCTCAGCACCTTACCGGTTTCTCTCAAATTGCCTGCCTACACCCCTTTTACCCAGTTCGATCGAGTCAAAAGCAGGAACCTCGCGCTTACTCCTTGCCCACTCTTGAGCCGGCTGTCGTCCTGGAAGCCAGAGTTCGGTCAATTCACGCAGAAAGCAAACACGCTTGGACAGGCTTTACTCAACCCGCCCGCCGGATCAGCGCGCAATGCAGGCTGGTTCAATATGTCGAGCACCTGCGGGAAATACCTCGATCTATCCGGTGGGCGCGCCCAAAAAATGTAATTGGCTTTCAGGCGATCGCGCGCAAAGTCATAGAGCTGGTCCACGCGGGGCGCTTCATCGGCTGAGCCACCATGCCGTGCGGCGATATAATTACCCGCCGCAACCATCGGCGCCAAGGGCACTATGCCGGCAAGCTTGGGGTAATAGCTGTAAACAAGCATTCGTAAACCTGCGGGTTCCACAACTTCAAATTGCTGCCACGCCGCCCGGTTCGCCTTTGGCCATTCACCGCGCCCGGACCTGCCGGGAACTTGAACACAGCACCTTCGGACTGCGGATCATTGAGCACATAGTCGGGCACGATAGGAACTTCATTGGGATAGCCGAAACTTTTTGTTTCCACCAGCAAGATCAATTGCTTGTGGTGCGCGGCCAGTTCGCTCAAATGCTTTTCTATCGCGCTGAAATCGTAGTTGCCCCTGGTGGGTTCGAGTTCAGACCAGGTGAAACGAAGCAACACACCGCGCAACGCAGGGGTGGCATCAAGATCGACGTACAGGCCTTTGAGATACGCCGACTTGTCGTTTTGCTTTTTGTCCACTGCCGCATAATGGCCAGGGTGCCATTTGACTGCGCCCGGCGCCAACGACGAGATGGAGGCCGAAGTCGCCACCCCTTCAGCTCCCTACACCAACATCGTACCCAGCCCCATGCACAGGCTGACGAGCACAACAAATAACTTCGGACAGTAAGCGTTTTTCATAGGCAACCTCTTGAGAGTTAGAGCGGATGATTTAGGAGCGGCCTGCATCCGAATGAAGATGGGTTTGGCAACACTACTTGCTTGACCACGTGCTATCGACACTCCTTGCTGTAGGTCACTCTCAGTATGCCTTGCTTCATTTGACACTTCCGATTCAAGTTTAACCAAACATTGGTGTCCATTTTTTTCAATTTACCTCAATCTGGGGCATAACTGAAGAAAACTGGTCTAATGAATTAAGCTAGGTTAAAAAAAACCAACTGGGGAAATAATCGATCTAATTAGTAACCTTTGCGGTCAACAAAATACTGATAAATAAAAAAACCTTATGGTTTTTTAAAGTAATGAAACGATTTTACTTGAGGTAAAATAAAAAATTATCTCAAACTACATGTAATAATATTATGTTCTATAAATAATAGTTTACATTTTTATGGCTATTTAAATATATCAAAAATACCCACATAAATTGCAAGCTCCATGTAGTTTTACAAATGAGTGATTATTTACCCCACTTGATAACGAACATAAAAGAATCTGCTCAACATGACCATACAAGAATCAATAGACGTGATCAAACGTGGTTGCGACGAGCTGCTGTTGGAAACTGAATTAAATCACAAATTGGTGCTGGATCGTCCTTTGCGAATCAAGGCCGGGTTTGATCCAACCGCACCGGATTTACATCTTGGGCATACTGTATTGCTCAACAAAATGAGGCAGTTACAGGAGCTTGGTCACCATGCGCTATTTTTGATTGGCGATTTTACCGGCATGATAGGCGATCCGACTGGCAAAAATACAACTCGCCCACCGCTATCACGCGAACAGGTATTAGAAAATGCAGAAAGTTACCGTGAGCAAGTATTCAAGGTTCTGGATCCGGATAAAACCGAAATTGTTTTTAATTCTACTTGGATGGACAAATTTAGTGCGGCTGACTTGATTAAGCTAGCAGCTACCCATACTGTTGCGCGTATGCTGGAGCGCGATGATTTCGGCAAACGCTACAAGAACAGTCAGGCAATCGCTATCCATGAATTTATTTACCCTCTGATACAGGGTTACGATTCAGTAGCGCTTAAAGCTGACCTAGAGTTAGGTGGTTCAGATCAAAAATTCAACCTGCTCATGGGACGTGAGCTACAAAAACATTACGGCCAGCCTCCGCAGTGCGTGCTTACCATGCCATTATTATTAGGGTTGGATGGGGTAAACAAGATGTCCAAATCCCTTGGTAATTATATCGGCATCAACGAGTCACCCCAGGAAATGTTTGGCAAATTAATGTCTGTTTCAGACAAATTGATGTGGCGTTATCTGGAGTTGCTGTCATTTGAGTCTATGAGTACCATTGCCAAATGGCGGGCAGAGGTAGAGCAAGAACGTAATCCGCGCGATATTAAAGTATTGCTGGCGCAAGAAATAGTTACGCGCTTCCATAGCCGAGCCGCAGCCGAAAAAGCGTTAGCTGAATTCGAGGCTCGTTTCAAACAAGGTGTGCTGCCAGAAGACATGCCGGAAGTAACGGTTTCCGCTAGTACAGGGATTATCGGCATTACTCAATTACTCAAGCAGGCTGGGCTGGTAGAAAGCACATCGGAAGCTCTGCGTATGATTACTCAGGGAGCAGTAAAGCTGGACGGCGAACGGGTAATCGACAAAGCCCTTCAACTACAAACAGGGGCAGTGGTAGTGGCTCAAGTAGGCAAGCGCAAATTTGCGCGAGTAACGGTAAAATAGACTAAAGTTAGGTATTTGAAATTTTAGTTTCAGTTTGGTTTAGCCTGCCTGCGTTCGATGCTGATGCCCACCATACGACTGTCACGTATGGCATTTAATTTGGCAACGCTAACTTTGACCCATGGCACATTGAAGTCGATAAGCAGAATCTGGGCAATGCGTTCGGCCAGCGCTTCTAGCAGGTTGAAGTGGTGGTTGCTTAGCGCGCTTTGGATGTGGCGCACAATTTCGGAGTAATCAAGTGCATCGTGTATATCGTCACTCTGACAAGCACGAGCATTTGGCAGGGCAATCTCCATATCTAGCTGCAAAGTTTGCGGAACGCGCTTCTCCCATTCGTATACACCAATGAGCGTTTCAACTTTGAGTTCGCGTAGAAAAATAATATCCATGAAAAAACTGTTTGAGTTTGATTGGCTTGGCGTTTGCTTATTTTAACAAATTCAAAAAAAGAGTTTGCCACTAGCCCATTTTAAGGTATTTCAAATGAAAATCTTGGTTTTTATTGTGTGTGCTTATTTATTGGGTTCAATTTCTTTCGCGGTGATAATGAGCCGATTATTCGCACTGCCCGATCCACGCACTTACGGTTCGCATAATCCGGGTGCGACTAATGTGCTGCGTAGTGGGAACAAATGGGCTGCGATATTGACACTGTTGGGTGATGCAGCGAAGGGCTGGCTGGCGGTGTGGGTGGCTCAACGTTTTGAGCCACAGGATGGCAATTCGCTGCTAATTGCAGCAGTGGCGCTTGCAGTATTTTTTGGTCACCTTTTTCCTATATTCCTGCGCTTCAAAGGCGGCAAGGGCGTGGCTACTGCATTAGGTGTGCTGCTGGCGCTTAATGTGTGGTTGGGATTGGCGGTATTGGCAACTTGGATATTGGTGGCATTGATATTCCGCCTATCGTCACTGGCAGCATTGCTGGCGGCCGTGGGTGCGCCTATCTATGCTATGGCATTGGCCTTGCCGTCTGAGTACGTATTCACGTTGGTCGGGATCTCATTATTGTTGTTCTGGCGCCACAAGAGCAACATTCAGAATTTATTAGCAGGCAAGGAAAGCCGCATTGCTAAGAAGAAAGACAGTCATTCGGAATAGTTGAATTGTTGCAAGTCCCAGCGCGGCCTGACATTGAAACGGTAATCACTTTTCATCTCTTGCTTCTGCAGGCGTAGTGCCGCGGCAAAAGCGATCATGGCACCGTTATCAGTGCAAAACTCAAGATCAGGATAGAACACTCGAAAGCCATTTTTACTGGCCGCTTCATTTAGTTGCGCACGAAGATGTTGGTTTGCACCTACCCCGCCGGCGATCACTAATTGATTAAGTCCAGTTTGTTTTAGTGCAGCCAACGACTTGGTAGTCAGCACTTCCACAATTGCTTCTTGCGTTGCATACGCAATGTCAGCACGAGTTTGTTCATCTAGTGTGTGTTGGCGAGTTAGGGTTAGTACTGCAGTTTTCAGTCCGCTGAAACTGAAATCCAGATTGCCGCTATGCTGCATAGGGCGTGGCAAATGAAAATGACCGGGCCGACCTTGATTAGCCAGTTTAGCCAGTTCGGGGCCTCCTGGGTAGCAAAGACCAAGAAGCTTGGCACTCTTATCAAAAGCTTCACCAGCGGCATCGTCCAATGTTTCCCCTAATAAAGTATATTTGCCCACACCATCCACGCGCATAAGCTGGGTATGCCCGCCGGAAACTAATAGCGCGATGAAAGGAAATTTCAGTGTGGAATCGGATAAAAGTGGGGATAACAAATGTCCTTCCAAATGGTGGATGCCAATGGCCGGAATATTCAGTGAATACGCCAGCGAACAAGCGATACTTGCGCCTACTAATAATGCACCAGACAAACCCGGACCTTGGGTATACGCAATGGCGTTCAAATGTTGCAGACGGCATCCAGCTTCATCGGCTACCAAACGTATTAAGGGAAGCATGCGACGGATGTGATCGCGTGACGCCAGTTCCGGCACTACACCGCCGTATTCATTATGCATAGCCACTTGTGTATGCAGTGCATGCGCTAACAATCCACGCTCGGCGTGATATATAGCGACACCGGTTTCATCGCACGAGCTTTCAATACCCAAAATCAGTTTCATAGTGACAGTTATTTATAATGAGGACATATTGTAGCGTTTGCGTGATGTATAACTCCTGGCTGGAACTACCGAATTAATTATCTGAATCTCCATGTTCCGGCTGGTACTTGACAAAAATCAGATGAAATTATTGCGAGATCGCTTCTGAGTATTTGGGAGAACCGCTATTATCGCATCTATAGTGCATAGAACACGTTGTTCGCTAACTTGGTTTTGAATTGAAGATGATGACTGCACATAAACTATCACTGTCAGTGCAATATGCGGTCGGGGGAATGAATCTGCCCACACGTCAGCAGTTCCGCCGTTGGATAAAGACGGCTTTGCAACGCGATGTGCAAATCGTGCTGCGTATCGTCGACGAAATAGAAGGGCGGGCGCTGAACAAAAAATTTCGCGGCAAGGATTACGCTACTAACGTACTTACATTTGTATATGCAGATACCGACCAGTTGCCTAATAATGCCGATTTACTCTATGGCGATATCGTAATCTGCACGCCAGTGGTAGAACAGGAAGCACGCGAGCAACACAAGGATTTGCGAGCTCACTACGCTCACCTCGCCATCCATGCTGCCCTACATTTGCAAGGATATGACCACGAAAATGAACAGGATGCCGCTGTAATGGAAGCGCTTGAAACCAAGTTGCTGGCAAAATTAAGGTATGTTGATCCTTACAAAGTTGTAGAAAGCGAGGCTTGATTCAAAGCAGTTTAAGAAGTAAGCCACGTAGCGCATACGCCCATGCAGCTGTAACAAGTTTGTTCCCGACCAACGTGATAAAATACACGCCTTCCCTTTTCACTGACCTATTGGAAATCCGTCATGTTCTCTAGCAAAAACACTATTGCTCACACCGACCCCGAATTATGGGCAGCGATCCAGGATGAAAATCGCCGACAGGAAGATCATATTGAGCTGATCGCTTCAGAAAATTACACCAGCCCGGCAGTGATGGAAGCGCAGGGCAGCAAGCTGACCAACAAGTATGCCGAAGGGTATCCCGGAAAGCGCTACTACGGCGGCTGCGAATACGTGGATGTGGCGGAACAACTGGCAATTGATCGCGTAAAGGCTTTGTTCGGTGCTGAGTATGCCAATGTGCAACCACATTCCGGCTCGCAAGCCAATCAAGCGGTATACATGTCGGTGCTCAAACCGGGCGATACCATACTCGGCATGTCGCTGGCGCATGGCGGCCATCTGACTCATGGCGCTTCTGTGAATCTTAGTGGCAAGCTGTATCACGCCATTGTTTACGGCCTCAACGAAAAAGAAGAGATTGACTACGACGCAGTGGAAAAACTGGCTCAAGAACATAAGCCCAAGATGATCGTTGCCGGTGCTTCCGCCTATGCGCTGGTGATCGACTGGAAGCGCTTTCGCGCCATCGCCGACAGCGTGGGGGCATATTTATTCGTGGACATGGCTCATTACGCCGGGCTGGTGGCGGCGGGTTATTATCCCAACCCGGTGGGCATCGCTGATTTTGTCACCAGTACCACCCATAAGACATTGCGCGGCCCACGTGGCGGCATTATCCTAGCTAAGGCGGAATTTGAGAAAGTGCTTAATTCCGCGATATTCCCTGGTATACAGGGTGGTCCCTTGATGCATGTAATCGCCGCCAAAGCCGTGGCGTTTAAAGAGGCGATGAGCAAGGAATTCAAGGAATACCAGAAACAGGTAATTGATAACGCCCGTGTGATGGCTAAGGTATTACAGGAACGCGGTCTACGCATTGTGTCCGGACATACCGACTGCCATATGTTCCTGGTGGATCTGCAATCCAAGCACATCACTGGTAAGGACGCCGAGACGGCGCTGGGGCGTGCGCACATCACAGTGAACAAGAACGCCATCCCTAACGACCCACAAAAACCATTCGTTACCAGCGGTATTCGCATCGGTAGCCCGGCGATGACCACGCGCGGCTTTAAAGAATTGGAAGCGGAGAAGCTGGCGCACCTGATTGCGGATGTACTGAATACACCGAATGACGATGCGGTGATTAACCGCGTGACTGTAGATGTGAAGCAGCTGTGCGCGAAATTTCCAGTATATGGTCACAATAACAAAAGAAGGAAAGAGGATTAAAAAAGCCGAGGCATGACGATTCTTTGTTCGTTTCGTGATGCCTCAATTTCATTTTTTCGATTATCGTTTCCCGCTTTTCATTCTTCAATCCTATGAAATGTCCTTTTTGCAAAGGCCCCGACACCCAAGTGGTGGACACACGCGAAAACGAAGAAGGCGATAGCATCCGCCGCCGCCGCCGCTGCCTATCTTGCGAAAAACGCTTCACCACCTATGAAACGGTCGAGTTGCGAATGCCGCAGGTGGTCAAACAGAACGGCATGCGCACTGAATTCGATACAGAAAAGCTGAGCACAAGTTTTAATCGTGCATTGCACAAGCGCCCGGTTCCTACAGAGCTGGTGGATGCAGCCATAGATCATGTGACACAAAGAGTGTTCGCTCTCGGCGAACGTGAGATCGGTTCGCGGCAAATCGGTGAGATGGTCATGAAGGAATTGCTGAAGCTGGACAAGGTGGCCTACATTCGTTTCGCTTCGGTGTACAAGAGCTTCCAGGATGTGAAGGATTTTTCTGAGGCGGTCGAGGCAGTGCGCAAAGCGCCTGCAAAATACAAATCGCGAGCGAGTTAAACATGCTGTCCCCGCAAGATAGCTTGTGGATGGCTAATGCGTTGCAGCTGGCAGAGCGTGGTCTGTATAGCACCAGCCCCAATCCGAGGGTCGGTTGTGTGCTGGTACGCGACGACCAGATAGTGGGAGAAGGTTGGCACCAATATGCTGGCGAGCCTCATGCGGAAGTGCATGCATTGCGTGCAGCCGGCGAAGCGGCGCGCGGTGCAACTGTTTACGTTACGCTGGAACCTTGCAGCCATCAGGGCAGAACCCCCCCTTGCGCCGATGCGTTGATAAGTGCAGGTGTGATACGCGTGGTAGCGGCAATGCAAGACCCGAATCCGCAAGTGGCAGGAAAAGGCATAGAAAAATTACGCGCTGCAGGTATCGAGGTCGAGTGCGGATTGATGGAAGGTGCGGCACGTGAATTGAACATTGGATTTTTTTCACGTATGACGCGCGGTTTCCCATGGCTACGCAGCAAGATCGCCATGAGTCTGGATGGACGCACCGCCTTGAATAATGGCAGAAGCCAGTGGATTACTGGAGCAGCAGCACGGCAAGATGTGCAACACTGGCGCGGGCGCTCCTGCGCGGTGCTGACCGGCATCGGTACGGTGCGGGCTGATGATCCGCGGCTTAACGTGCGTGAGCCAAAATTGGGTGCCTCTAAAATAAAAGCCATACGTCAACCATTGCGTGCAGTGTTGGATAGCCAACTGCAATTGCCGCTAACGGCACGCATCCTGTGTGATGGTAATGTGGTGATTTACACTGCCACACCCGATTTACAAAAAATGGCCGCACTCGAAAAATTGGGTGCGCGCGTAATCGTGTTGCCGGATGTGTGTGGGCGTGTAGATCTAATTGCGATGCTACGCGATCTGGCTGCAAGCGGCTGCAACGAAGTGCTGGTGGAAGCCGGTAGTATATTGAATGGTGCGCTGCTCCAGGCAGGACTGGTGGATGAGTTGGTGCTTTATGTGGCACCGCAGTTGCTGGGTGACATGGCGCGCGGTATGGCGCAACTGGGTGAATTAACGATGCTGGACCAGCGCGTGGAACTGGAATGGCAGGATGTGCGTAATGTCGGTAAGGATTTGCGTATCGTGGCACGAGTGAAGCATGCATAAAAGAATATTTATTCGGGCATACATCACGTAAGAATTACCGCTCACAACGATTGTTTATTTTACTGAACAGGTGAGCTCATACAGCTAGATTAAAGATACTCGCAGGGGAGTGAAAATCAATTCAAGCGTAGTAGAAACATATTAAAAAACCAATCCAAATGTGACCTGTGTGGAACAAAATTTCGATGAAATTGTTTCTATCGGCTGAACAAAAAATCCTCTCTGTTGCTGAAAATAAAAATGAATAGCCGACTATTTAAATATTTTCCAGTTATTGAAATGTTTCACCTGAAAATAGTAATAAAGGAGAACATCCGGTCATGCGTAATCAACATATATATGCAATATTCTGGACAAATTTAATTGAGTTCATTATGCAAGCCAAACATCTATGGAAAGAATTGTTGGCATACGTTAAGTTGCATGCATCCAACGAAATTAGAATAAAACATGTTTAGTGGCATCATCGCAGATGTAGGTATCATTGAATGCACGGAAGACCGTGATGGAGGCTTGGATCTCTCCGTAATCACTCGTGCGCTCGGCATGGAAGACGTGCAACTTGGCGACAGCATGGCTGTGAACGGCGTGTGTCTGACTGTCGTAAAAATTGAGGGTAATCGTTTCAGCGTAAATGTCTCGCGCGAGACATTGAATTGTACGGTCGGGCTGATTGAGGGTGTTCGTGTCAATCTGGAAAAAGCGCTGCGCTTGGCTGACCGGCTGGGCGGGCATCTGGTGAGTGGCCATGTGGATGGCGTGGGCGAGGTAGTGGAATTCACCGACCTAAATGAAAGCTGGAAACTTAGCGTGCGTGTGCCGCAATTATTGGCAAAATACATCGCGGTAAAAGGTTCCATCACAATCAATGGGGTGAGCCTGACAGTGAATCAGGTTGAAGGTGATGTGTTCAGCGTAAATTTGATTCCGTACACATTAGAGGTAACCACGCTGAATGAATTGCGTGCTGGCGATAAGGTCAATGTGGAAATTGACCTTATCGCGCGTTACGTTGAACGTATTATGCAGGCACGAGGTTAGTAAACATGACAGATATTGCACCGATACAAGAGATTATTGCCGAAATCCGCGCCGGAAACATGGTGGTGCTGGTGGACGAAGAAGACCGTGAGAACGAAGGCGATCTATTGTTTGCCGCCGAATTTGTTACGCCTGAGAAAATAAATTTCATGGCCAAGCATGGGCGCGGACTGATTTGTCTTACATTGACCGACACGCATTGCAAGCAACTTAACCTGCCATTAATGGTGCGCGACAATGGTTCACCGTTGGGTACCAATTTCACACTTTCCATTGAAGCGGCGAGCGGTGTGACGACGGGGATTTCTGCAACCGATCGTGCGCGCACCGTGCAGGTTTCCGTGAATAAAAATGCCAAGCCTGCTGACATCGTACAGCCGGGACATATTTTCCCGCTGATGGCGCAGAAAGGCGGTGTACTGGTGCGCGCTGGTCATACCGAAGCGGGTTGTGATTTGGCGCAATTGGCGGGGCTGACCCCCGCCTCGGTTATCTGCGAAATCTTAAAAGATGACGGCGAGATGGCACGTTTGCCCGACCTGATAGCCTTCGCGCAACTGCATGGCTTGAAAATCGGCACCATCGCCGACCTGATCGAACATCGTAGCCAGCATGAAAAGTTGGTTGAGCGCGTGGCAAAACGTACCGTGCAAACTGCTTATGGCGTGTTTGATCTAATCAGCTATGTGGACAAAACTACGCAGCGCACCCATCTGGCTTTGGTTAAGGGTGACATCCAGCCGCAAATTGAGACCCTGGTGCGCGTGCATGAACCACTATCAGTTCTGGATTTTCTGGAACAGGCAAGTTTCAAGAATTCAATCAGTGTGCATGATGCAATGCTGAAAATTAGTCTCTCATCCGCCGGAGTGTTGGTGTTATTGCATCGCAACGAAACCTCGAGTGACTTGTTAGCGCGTGCTGTAGTAATGCCTGAGGCACACCATATTCCCCAGTGGGATTTACGCAGTTACGGCATTGGTGCGCAGATTCTGCGCGATCTGAATGTCGGCAAAATGCGCCTGCTTGCTACCCCGCGCAAGCTACCGAGCATGACGGGATTTGGTTTGGAAGTTGTGGGTTATGCACAACCCGAATAAATCGGGAGCATCTCCAATTACTCGTCACATTACAAGCTCTTCCAGTCTTTCCTGACCAAGGTAAGCTGGGCGGGCTATCAGGATAAATTATGAAAGAAATCGAAAAGAATCTGAACGGCGCGGGAATGCGTATTGGCATCGTACAAAGCCGCTTCAATCCTGTGATTTGCGAAGGTCTTCTGGCTGCCTGCCGAGCGCAGCTTATCCAGCAAGGTGTCAGCGATGCGGATATTACACTGGTAAGCGTACCAGGTGCATTGGAAATCCCGTTGGTGCTGCAACGCATGGCGCAAAGCGGAAGGTTCGACGCGCTTATCGCACTGGGTGCGGTAATTCGCGGGGACACTTACCACTTCGAAATTGTGGCAAATGAATCCGCACGCGGGGTAAGCGAAGTGCAACTGCATGGCGGCTTGCCCATCGCCAATGCCATTCTCACAACCGATGTCGATGAGCAGGCAGAGGAGCGTATGAATACTAAAGGCATGGAAGCTGCACTAGTAGCGATTGAGATGGCAAATTTATTGAAGGAATTGGCATGAGCGAACCCGCAACCAAGGCGAAAGCACTTCCCAAAAGTTCCCGCCGCCGCTCGCGCGAACTAGCTTTGCAGGGTATCTATCAGTGGCGCTTGACTAACGACGACCAAGAGCAAATCGAAAAACAGATTCGCGCTGAAAAGGGGATGGGGCGCTACGATGCGGAGTTTTTCAGTAAGCTGCTGCGTGGCGTACTGACACAACATACCGAACTTGAGACGGTTGTTGCCATGCATCTTGATCGCACCCTGGATGAACTCAGTCCAGTTGAGTTTTCTGTGCTGCTGATCGGCGCATATGAATTAATATATCATCCAGAAATTCCCTATCGTGTGGTTATCAACGAAGCGGTAGAACTTGCCAAAACCTTTGGTGGTACAGACGGACACAAGTTCGTTAACGGCGTTCTGGACAAAGTGACCGCGCAAGTTCGCGCAGTTGAAGTAGGCGGAGATAGCGGCAAAATTGTCGTGTGAAGGTGGTTGCAGGCGTATCAGCCCTGCAAGGTCAAACAAATCAATTCTCCATTCTAATCACAGAAACGTCCTCAGCTTACCGCTCCAATTATTAACTTTACGCCGGTAGCTAAACCGTCACGCTTGGAGCAAGCGCCAACTATTTGTTACTTCCGATGACAATTTCCATACGGAGTCGAAGAAACAGAGACTCATCGCACTTACCGGCCCCCAAGCCCGGTAGATACCGTCTTTAAAGTCAAGTATTTTTCAAGTAATCGTGTTGATACGGCTGTTTGTTGGCCAAATTCTGTCGGCTGACCGAGCCTGCCAGGATGTGGTGGGCCGCCGTTTGTCCGAGCGGATCGCACAAAGCCAATTGGAAAGTTTCTATACACCGCGCATGTGATCAGTAATGTTGTACATATTATTTAGCCCTTCGTCCCATACTTGGTTACTTAATTCGCCGGTAGTGTGCTGTCATGAAATTGTGCCACTTCCCGTCATCGCCTAGGGAGTTTGAAGATAGCACGCGATGATCATCATTTATAAATTCGATCACGTCCTTATACTTAGCTCCATCCGCCCCAGCTGTAAAGCTTGGGCCTTCTGTGTTCAGCGTCAATTTATTGCCTGTCGAATCCAATTCGCCCTCATAAATCCACATATGAGGCATCATTGATCCTATAAAAGTACCTATGTACCGCTTTTTAACTGGATCATAGCCAAGCGTCATGATCGTCAATGTTCCCCCACCGTGTATTTCAGAATGTCCTTCACATAAAAACCAAAGGCCACCAAGTGACCGAACGCTTTGCATCCCTGTGAGGCTCACCGGCGGCTGACCTTCATATATCCACTCCCCGACAAGTTTTTGCAACCACTGGTGTTCTTTTTGCGGTTTGGAATTCATTGATGCCCCCTTAAATGTGACGAGATACGCAGAAAAACTCGGTCATGTAACTTTGCGCTTTCAGGTTTGCGTAGTTTATATAAAAACCAAACCATATAACATCTAATAATAAGGTGATGCACAAAAAAGTGAATAAGCAAATTGCTTATTTTGGAGACATAGAAATTTTAATATGCGAGCATGGCAACGTGTTTAATGGGCTGATTGGATTTTATGCTTAGGTAGGCTCCCCCTGTGTCAGGCTAGTTGTCGCCTCAAAATTTAACTATGAGGCGTGGAGGCAACAATGGGAATACGTTATTCAGCAACCTTGTATCTACCGGGTTCCTCAGCTCCATACATGGGCCCCTATTTTTGCCAAGCTTTCAATCGATTATTTTGAGGGCAGGTAAAAATTGCAGCCATACATCCGGATTTTTGTGAGGTTACCAATTTTTAAGTTACCCATAATTTCTGCTAGGCTTACAGCACGCAATACAGGAAATTTACCATGATCAACGCCTACACACTCAGCAACGGCCGTCTGAGTAAAATACATGTGGATGAGCAAGATGACCTTCGCACCGATCATCCGATATGGATTGACGTTGTTGCACCCACTGACGAGGAGCGTAAATGGATAGAGCAAGCTTATCACTTGACTTTGCCAAAGCCCGAGCATCTACGAGATATCGAGGCCAGCGCACGATTCCATGAGGAAAACGATGAGCTGCATTTGCGCTCCGATTTCCTGCTCGGCAAAGAAAGTAGTTCACGCAGTGTCACTGTGGCTTTTGTGCTGTCCGGTAACACTCTTTTCAGCGTGCATGAGGAAGACTTGCCGGTGTTTTACCAAAGGCGTTTGACAAACCACGGGCAGCCAGACGATCTGGAGGACTGCAAGGATGTGCTGATTAATTTGTATTCAATGGATATGGAGTTCTCCGCCGATGCGCTGGAAGGAGTGTATGCCGATCTGGGGCAAGTGAGCAGCAAGGTACTCAATGCCAAGCTCAGCGACAAGCATGCTTCTTCCGTATTGATCAATATCGCACATGCTGAGCACCTCAATGGGAGTATACGCCGCAACGTCATGGATACTCGCAGAGCAATATCTTTTCTGATGCGCAGTAAACTGCTCACGCCTATACAAATTGACGATGTGCGCCAAATCATGCAGGACATCGACTCACTGGACGGGCACACCAGTTTCCTGTTCGACAAGATCAACTTCCTGATGGTCGCGACCATCAGCTTTATTAACGTCAACCAGAACAAAGTTGTGCGCCTGTTCTCCGTGTCCTCGGTGGCACTGTTGCCGCCGGTGCTTATTGCCTCCATCTATGGCATGAATTTCGCGCATATGCCTGAACTCAACTGGAGCCTGGGTTATCCCTTTGCACTTTTGTTAATGGCGTTGTCGGTGGTGGTGCCATTCTGGATATTCCATCGCAAGGGTTGGTTGAAATAGCCCCGTTGGGCTTCATTTCATTCAGCACAACCTAGCTTAGCGTTGAAGGCATTGGCTTCTTCATCCTTGAGTTCTCCTCGAATGGTGTTCGCCAGTTCTTTCGTCCATTGTGCAAAATCAGGCAGATATTCTTTCGTAATGACCTTGACACTGCAACCGATGTAATCCGGGATATGTGCAGAGAATAGAAACTCACTGTTTAAGACCTCAATGAGTTCCAATTCTCCATCTTGTTTTCGAGAGCACTCGAACAAAGGCGAGTCTATGACAATGACCGGGAAGGCGAATGCGAAGCGAGGAATTGACGAGGAAGCTCTATCCTGTGATGTTGGGCTTCGCAAGCTCAGCGCCAACCTACGGTAGCCCAGGCTACGCTTGCTGAGGGCTCTAGCCATTTGTGAAGTGCAACAGCGTATGTTGGAATGTTAGAACTGACCCCGTGCGTTCTGTGCGTTCTGTGCGTTCTGTGCGTTCTGCGTTCTGCGCTGACCCCGTGCGTTCTGCAATTGCTGTAAGTTCTTTCGGAAATGGGAAGAACTCCTTTTTCAGCTCATCCGAAATGAAATCGCTCGGCACTTGCACGGTACATATATCCACAAAATCGTCACGCGAATGAATTAGCCAATCCGATATTTCAATCGGGGGGGAATTGACTCCGCAAAGCAGAATTACTATGTCTCGCTCGCTTCGCAGTTCTTCGATCTTCCGAAAAACATGTTCGGCTGTCACAAGGAATCGCTGTTGGCCCGATCCGATAAAAAATACAGTACCGCCCGTTAGACAGCCCATCATGTTCTTGGAATGCTTCGGATAAACAAGAAGGATTCCGACGAACGGTAGTAATTGATTCACTAAAGTTTTATATGCCACAGTATTCATCATAGGTCTAACGTTTGAGGTTACCAATTTTTAAATTACCCATAATTTCTGCTAGGCTTACAGCATACGCAATACAGGAAATTTACCATGATAAACGCCTACACACTCAGCAACGGCCGTCTGAGTAAAATACATGTGGATGAGCAAGATGACCTTCGCACCGATCATCCGATATGGATTGACGTTGTTGCACCCACTGACGAGGAGCGTAAATGGATAGAGCAAGCTTATCACTTGACTCTGCCAAAGCCCGAGCATCTACGAGATATTGAGGCCAGCGCACGATTCTATGAGGAAAACGATGAGCTGCATTTGCGCTCCGATTTCCTGCTCGGCAAAGAGAGTAGTTCACGCAGTGTCACTGTGGCTTTCGTGCTGTCCGGCAATACTCTTTTCAGCGTGCATGAAGAAGACTTGCCGGTGTTTTACCAAAGACGTTTGACCAACCACGGGCAACCGGATGATCTGGAGGACTGCAAGGATGTGCTGATTAATTTGTATTCAATGGATGTAGAGTTCTCCGCCGATGCGCTGGAAGGGGTGTATGCCGATCTGGGGCAAGTGAGCAGCAAGGTACTCAATGCCAAGCTCAGCGACAAGCATGCTTCTTCTGTATTGATCAATATCGCACATGCTGAGCACCTCAATGGGCGTATACGCCGCAACGTTATGGATACTCGCAGAGCAATATCCTTTCTGATGCGTAGTAAATTGCTCACGCCTACACAAATGGACGATGTGCGCCAGATCATGCAAGATATCGACTCACTGGACGGACACACCAGTTTCCTGTTCGACAAGATCAACTTCCTGATGGTCGCAACCATCAGCTTTATTAACGTCAACCAGAACAAGATTGTGCGCTTGTTCTCCGTATCCTCGGTGGCGCTGCTGCCACCGGTACTGATCGCTTCCATCTATGGCATGAATTTCGCGCATATGCCCGAACTCAACTGGAGCTTGGGTTATCCCTTTGCACTTTTGTTAATGGCGTTGTCGGTGGTGGTGCCATTCTGGATATTCCATCGCAAGGGCTGGTTGAAATAGAGCGGTTGGGCTTCATTTCATACAGTCCAGCCTACCGAGCTGAGTGGTCTTGCCATGTGCGAAGTTTAAGATGGGATGTTTGAATGTTAGAACTGACCCCGAGATTTTCCTGAATGAATTGTTAGACCGTAGAGACTACGCCTTGGGGCCGCACACCTCAATGCTCCAAGGCAGCTCCTCCGAGCCATCGCATGCTGGCACTGGAAAGTACTCCTTCGAGTAGCGCGTTATCCCCAGTGGGTACCCAACTGGAAGCGAAAAGCCTGGGCAGAACGACATCGGCTGCCACGAAGAGTCGACTGCTTTCAGGTGCAGGATCAGCACACGCTCGACGTCATCCAGCCAAGCGAACAGCCCGCCCAGAACTCGATGGAGAAGACCAAAGTAGTCCGTGCATGGAAACGGCTCCAGTGCATGTGGCGACAAGATGATCGCCCGCGCTTCTATTGGACCGCCAGGCACGCTGGAAAGTTGAAAGTCGATCAGATGTTGGTTGTGAATGACGAGCTGCCGCGCTCCGGTGCCTGTCGCAAATCCGAGGTCCCACCATGAACCAGCCACGTCAGTCGCATCCAGTAGCGTCTTGATCGGTTGGAATGCTGCCTCTAATCTGAGTTCAGCCCGTCTGAGCTTGCCGAAGCTATCAACTGCTCGCGTTGGTTTCGATGGCAAATATCCAGTCGCCTGGGTGATCATCACGGCAATATCGTCAACTACCATGTTCAGGTAGCTCATCAAGTGATCTGCAACTGTCTCGGCTTCAAAGTGGACTCGCATCGTCTCCAGGTTTGGCGCCTGGCCCGGCACGTATAAGGTGGTCAACTGTTGCATCAAGGCGTCGAGCCGTTGAAGAGAGAATAGAAGCCGTTGGCAAACATTCCTGAAGTGATGCTCCAACTCAGCCGCACGACGCCGATCATCGGGGGACGCCAGAAATGAACCACTTCGCAATCCTTCAAAAACGCGCAAGATGCCGTACCTGAACTGCATTCCCTTTGGGCGTATAGTGGACGAATCATGAGTGCCTTGGGGAGCCAAGTACACACCGTGGTGAACTGCCATCTCGTTAGCGCCTCTCGCAAAGAAATCTTGATACTACGCGCGCAGAAGCTACATGGGCGACTACTGCGGCCTAACGTATTTTAGAAAATATTTTTATAAGCGAGTAATGCTGTCTATATCGGTACACATTGTTACACATCACAAACTTCCCAACATTTTTCATTACCATAGCTGTTCATTCGGCTAATAGTTTATTATAGAACAGCCTAAAATTCTGCGGATGGAAGTTCAAGTTGTATCTCAGGTTGCCCCCAGATTACTCGATCGTTTAAGCGCCGAAATTCGGGTGCAATCAATGAAATCGATGGGGCCAAATAATCAATGGGGCCTACCATTGAATTTGCAGAATAGAGCTGTTCCGGCCAGCTATTATGTTTTAAAGGTTGACTACGAAACTCTCGCCAAGTGCAGCAGATAATCCAGTGCAATTCCGATAAACACCGCAGCACCAAACCAGTTGTTGTGCAGGAAAGCCTTGAAGCAAGCTTCGCGCTGACGTTTTCGAATCAACGTGTAGTGGTAGATGGCGATGCCTGCCGCGCACAGTAAGCCGATGTAGTAGACCATGCCTAACCCCAGCATACTGCCGACGACGGAGAGTATGGCCAGTGTAACGCCGTAACAGATCATCACCGCAGCTATATCGTATTTACCGAAGAACAGCGCGGAGGAATGGATGCCTATGTGTATGTCATCATCCCGGTCCACCATCGCGTATTCGGTGTCGTAAGCAATCGCCCAAAATACATTGGCGATTAACAACCACCATGCTATGGCGGGAACGCTGCCGAGTTGTGCTGCGAATGTCATCGGGATACCAAAACCGAATGCGATCCCGAGGTAAGCTTGGGGAATGGCAAAGAAACGTTTGGTATAGGGGTAGCTGGCGGCAAAGAACAGAGCGGGGATAGACAATAGCAGCGTCAATCCATTGAGTGGCAAAATCAGCAGAAAAGCGAGGAGCGCCAGCCCAGTCGCCAGCCACAGCGCTTCTTTCGACGCGAGTTTTCCACTGGTGATAGGACGATCTTGAGTACGCTTTACCTGCTTATCGAAGTCACGGTCAGCATAGTCATTGATAGCGCAACCTGCAGAACGCATCAAGACTGTGCCAAGCACAAAAATAGCGACAATGTTCCATGCCGGCTGACCGTTGCCCGCGATCCATACACCCCATAATGTAGGCCACAGCAGCAGCAGGACACCAATGGGGCGATTGAGCCTCGTTAACTTTATATACAGATTTATTCGCTCGTTGAAATTCATTTTTTCAGCGCAAGAATATCCGGCAAAAAAACTTCCGTCACCAACAGAGGAGCATTACGCAAAATGAACAACGAACGCCGTGCCCACAGTTTTTGTGGTGGCGTATCGAGAGCAACGGCAGCGCGTCGATATAGCGGATGATTCGGTTTAAGTGCGTGAAAATGCAGCACTGAGCGCCGCACCAGTGGATGGGCAAACAATAGTGCGCCTAACGGACGATTACCCAAATTTCGCAGCGCGTACCATGCACCGCACAAATGCTGGGTTGCAACCACACTATGCGCAAATACCACAGGTTTACCATCGGCATGCAAGAACACCTCACGCGTATAAATTTTTTGCTGAGCGGGCAAGCCAAGCAGCGCCGCCTCATCATAAATGGCAGTTGCCAAGCGGTTATGCACGTTACGTACGCTTAAATTTTCGCAACGTTGCTGAATACGCAACGTAAGTGATCCATCGGTACGCAGCCAGGGCGCATAGCCCGCTTCAATTCCAGGCAGGAAAGTGCGCCAGGATTCTACTCCCCATATCGGCTTCGCCCCCCTCGCTTCGCTCTGCTCAATAAGTAAAGCACGTGAGCATGTTAAATAAGCATCAGACATGGAGATAATCTTGTCTATTCGCCATCCATCGCTGCAAATGTGCGCGTGCTTCTTGCTGAAAATCGCACAGCATTTCGTCAGCAACAGCTTGCGCGCAATTTAGCAAAGCAGCATCTTCGGTAACATCGGCAAAACGCAGCATGGGGACGCCGCTTTGACGTGCGCCCAACAGCTCACCCGGGCCGCGCAGGCTCAAATCCTGCTGAGCGATTTCAAAACCATCCGTATTTTCATAAATGATTTTCAGGCGCGCGCGCGCTAATTCAGAAAGCGGTTGTTGAAATAGCAAAATACACAAACTCTGCGCAGCACCGCGCCCGACGCGTCCACGCAACTGGTGCAGCTGGGCCAACCCCATACGTTCGGCGTGCTCAATTACCATCATGGCAGCATTGGGTACATCGACCCCGACTTCGACCACTGTGGTCGCCACCAAGAGATGCGTTTCACCCGTTTTGAACGCGGCCATCGCATGTAATTTTTCGACGGTATTCAGTTTGCCATGCACCAGACCTACTCGCAGATCAGGCAGTGCTTGTGCCAATCTCTGATGTGTTTCCAGTGCAGTCTGCAATTCCAGCGTATCCGATTCATCAATCAGCGGGCATATCCAATAAGCCTGCTGCCCTGCGAGACAGGCTTGGCGAACGCGCGCAAGTACCTCTTCGCGCCTGCTGTCGCTAACCAGTTTAGTGATGACAGGCGTGCGTCCGGGTGGTAATTCATCGATTACCGATACGTCGAGATCGGCGTAATAACTCATTGCCAAGGTACGCGGGATGGGGGTAGCACTCATCATCAACTGGTGTGGCTCGTCGCCCTTGCCGCGCAACGCTAAACGTTGCTGCACGCCGAATTTATGCTGCTCGTCCACAATAACTAATCCCAGCTTGGGGAATATAACTTGATCCTGAAACAACGCGTGCGTGCCGATGGCTAACTGCGTTTCGCCTTGCGCAATACGTTCGATAGCAGCTTGCTTATCTTTTTTCTTCAGGCTGCCAGAAAGCCATACGGGACTGATACCAAGCGGCTCCAGCCAATCACGTAATTTGTGATAGTGCTGTTCGGCAAGTATTTCGGTGGGCGACATCAATGCCACTTGATAGCCATTTTCTATCGCCTGCAAGGCGGCCAGCAGCGCGACAATGGTTTTACCACTGCCCACATCGCCTTGCAGCAAACGCTGCATCGGGTGCGCTTGTTCAAGATCGCGACTGATTTCCCGCAAGGTTTTTTGTTGAGCGGTGGTAAGACTAAAGGGTAATGTCTGCAACAGTCGCTCCGTAAAATGACCGAGTGCGCGCAGGCGCGGCGCATTGCGACTGCGTCGCTTGCGGTAATGTATTCGCATGGAAAGTTGCTGCGCCAACAATTCATCAAACTTGATCCGTAACCAAGCATGATGAGTGCGTTTAAGCAGCGCATCCTCATCAATGTCGGATGGAGGATTGTGCAACAACCTTACGCTATCGGCAAAGCTGGGAAGTTTCAAGCGTGTGAGTAAATCTGCTGGCAGCGTGTCAGACAGTTCAAGCTCGTTCAAGGCAGCCTGAATGTGCTTGCTCAGTGTAGCTTGTGGCAGGCCTGCGGTAGTGGGGTACACAGGTGTCAGCGCTTGTTTTAGCGGTGTACTTTCACCCGCGACACGACACTTTGGGTGCACCATCTCCATGCCGAAATAGCCCATGCGCACCTCACCCAGGGCGCGGATTTTCTTTCCTACTTCGAGTTGCTTTTGCTGGCTTGGGTAAAAATTCAAAAACCTTAGATGCAGCACACCACTACTGTCCTGCAACTGACATATCAGACTGCGACGTGGGCGGAACATTACTTCACTGTGGATGATCTCGCCTTCCACTTGCGTGCTCACCCCATGAACAAGCTCGACGATTTGCGTCACACGGGTTTCGTCCTCGTAACGTAGCGGTAAATGCAGCACCAGATCGAAGCGGTTATGAATACCAAGTTTTGCAAGCTTGGTTAAGGTGGCTTCAGGAATGCTGGCGGGAAACACGCTTGAAATACTAAAACACAGGGGCAGCACAGGAAGAGCGGTCTAGTCCTGTACGCACAATATGCCATCCATCTCCACCAGCGCCCCTCTCGGCAACGCCGCCACGCCTACTACCGCGCGCGCCGGGTAGGGTTGATGGAAATAGGACGTCATGATTTCGTTCACTTTGGCGAAGCTGTCCATGTCAGTAAGGTAAATATTGAGCTTCACCACATCGTTCAAGCTGCTGTCGGCAGCACCGGCCACCGCGCGCAGGTTCTGGAATACGCGATGAATCTGTGCCTCGATTCCTTCTGCCATTTGCATCGTGTTGGGATCCAATCCGATTTGGCCGGAAAGATAAATTGTATTGTCTACACAAACAGCTTGCGAATAAATGCCAATAGCGGCTGGTGCGTCTAGGGTTTGAATCACTTTTTTGTTAGACATTACTGGCTCCTGTGTGTTGCCGGACACAATCTAGCCGGGCAATAAATATAGTGTGGAAAAAGGTAAAACTTGAACTACTTAAGTTCGCATTGCAAACGGGATGCGCTTGGCCCCAAAAGGCTTCAACAAAACAAGTTGATATCAAAGTATATATTTCGTGCGCTATCCTCGGCCTGAACGAAATAATTTCTTGCTGAAAATGGTAGCACAGCTGCATTAAATCTAAAATGAATGGGTCTCTGCTACCAAATTGGAACTTATTTGTTACAAATGGTTTCCCATGTTTTCTTTTTAGAGCACCAGGCTATTACTTACAACCTTCCATCTTGTAGATGAAGTACCCATCCTTGTTAATCGCTTCAACAACATTGCTGGATGCGCTTTGAATGTGACAAAAATTGCATTCTTTGCTCGTAATAACTGCCTCACCTTCCCCGATTGAAATCAACCATTCTTTAGCGAATTCGATCGCTTTCTGATCATCCTTAACTGCAGTAAAGACATCAAAATGCATCGTGTGGCCATCTTTAGCTTTTACATAAGTGTCATAAACGTGAATGTCCATATTCGTTCCTTAACTAATTTAGAATTGGCCAGACTATTAAAATAACTGACAGAATGTTCCGGGAATTATGGGCCGAAAATAATTGGCCGAGGATCGACGACCTTAGTGTTTAGTTCATGCTCATAAGCAGCCCAAAGAACTTGATCTTCTGGCGTTGTTCTACACGCCGAAACGATCAAACTGCTGCAAACGAGTAAAAAAATTATCGCAATTCTCATACATAACTCTACAGAGATTAATTGGCGCAGTTACCGCTGCTTCAACCACCGTGCCGCATCTAACGCGAAGTACGTCAGGATACCGTCCGCGCCAGCACGCTTGAATGACAGCAAGGATTCCAGTACGCAAGCTTGTTCATTCAGCCAGCCGTTTTGCGAGGCCGCTTTTAGCATGGCGTATTCGCCACTTACCTGATATACGAAAGTCGGCGCCTTGAATTCATCTTTGATACGTCGAACAATGTCCAGATAAGGCATGCCTGGCTTGACCATTACCATGTCGGCACCTTCCTGCAAATCCAGACCGACTTCCCATAGCGCTTCATCGGAATTGGCGGGATCCATTTGATAAGTGTACTTGTCGCCTGTACCCAGATTGGCGCTGGAACCAACTGCATCGCGGAATGGGCCATAGAAGCTGGAAGCATATTTGGCTGAATAGGCCATGATGCGGGTGTGATTACATCCCTTGCGGTCAAGGGCAAGCCGTACGGCAGCAATGCGCCCATCCATCATGTCGGAAGGGGCTACCACATCAGCTCCGGCCTGTGCGTGAACTTGTGCTTGCTGTGCGAGGACAGTAACGGTCTCGTCGTTCATGACATAGCCGTGGGCATCGATCAATCCATCTTGTCCGTGACTGGTATAGGGATCAAGGGCAATATCAGTCATCAGGCCAAGCTCGGGGAAGTGTTTTTTGAGGGTGGCTACTGTGCGCGGTACGAGGCCGTCTGGATTGAGCGCCTCGCGCGCATCTTCCGACTTGAGCAAAATATCTATTACAGGGAACAGGGCAAGCATGGGTATGCCCAACTTGACGCACTCCTCAGCTTGCACTAGCAGTTTATCCAGTGTCTGGCGCTTTACCCCAGGCATGGACGCCACAGCCTCCTCGCGATTAGAACCTTCCAGTACGAACACCGGGTAGATGAAATCTGCTGCGGTCAGCACGTTTTCACGCATTAAGGCACGGGAAAATTTATCGTGGCGCATGCGCCGCATCCGCTTATGTGGATATTGTCCGAGTGTGTGCATAACTTAAATCCTAAAATTTTTACCTAATATTGGAACTCTTTCAGCATTATCTAATCTGACTTAACAGATGGTAAGACGTCATCTCCCGCTTCTCCTCCCTGAGCGGGTTGTCTTGACCCAAAAAAGTCGAGGCATTTTCGCCCTTGGTTTTCCTTATAGCCAAGGGCATTTTTTTGTCTGTTATTTAGCAGAAAACCAGCTCGCAATCACCGCCTCGGCCTCATCCATACCTATCTTTTTCAAACTTGAAAATAATTGCACCGAACAAAATGGAAAATGTTCCTCTAGGTGCAATTTAACACGATTCAGCGTCATATTCGCCTGCTGACGACTTAGTTTATCTGACTTGGTAAGTAGCACATGCACTGGCTTGCCAGTGGGTGCAAACCAATCCAGCATCTGCTCATCCAACGGGGTGAGCGGATGGCGCACATCCATTATGATCACCAGCCCGCATAATGCCTCCCGTGTCTGTATATAGCCGCTCAGCAGCTCTTCCCAGTGCGCCCTTATTTCTGGTGGCACTTTGGCATATCCATAACCCGGCAAGTCCACCAGAAAGCAATTTTCGCCCAAATCAAAATAATTTAGATGCTGGGTCCGCCCCGGTGTTTTACTGGTATAAGCCAAACGAACGTGGTTGGCCAGCGTATTGATGGCACTTGATTTGCCTGCGTTAGAACGTCCGGCGAAAGCAACTTCTCTACCGCCATGCAGCGGCAAATCGCGCAAATGATTAACCGTGGTAAAAAATGTAGCGCGCGAAAATAACCCCATGCTACCAGGCTTCGAAAATTTTGCTGGCGATCGCGATGGTCTGCGCAATGTCTGCGGATGTATGCGCTGACGATACGAAACCTGCCTCGAATGCGGATGGCGCCATGTATATACCTTGGTCCAGCATGGCATGGAAAAACCGATTGAACGCCTCCTTGTCGCAGGTCATCACTTCGGCATAAGAAGTCGGCGGGGTGGCGCGGAAATATAAACCGAACATGCCGCCGATGGATTGGGCGGAAAAATCGACACCATGCTGCTTGGCAGCCTGTTCCAAGCCCTCGGTTAGTTGACGAGCCAACACGCTTAAGTGCTCGTAGAAATCCGGCTGCTGTACCAATTCAAGCGTAGCCAATCCCGCTGCTACTGCCACCGGATTGCCGGACAGGGTGCCAGCTTGATATACCGCACCGAGTGGTGCCAAGCATTGCATTATGTCACGCCTCCCCCCGAAGGCTGCGGCAGGTAGGCCGCCACCCATCACCTTACCCAGCGTGACCAGATCCGGCTTGATGCCATAATGACCTTGTGCGCCTTGCAGGCTGACGCGGAAGCCCGTCATCACCTCGTCCAGAATAAACACTGCTCCATGTTTAGTACACAGCGCACGCAACGCATCCAGAAATTCGCGCTTGGGGATAATCAAGTTCATGTTGCCCGCGACTGGCTCAACAATAACGGCGGCAATCTCATTGCCTATTGCGGCAAAGGTACGCTCCAGCCCAGCCACATCGTTATAGTCGAGCACAGTAGTCAGCGCTGCGATTTCCGCTGGCACGCCGGAGGAACTCGGCTGGCCGAAAGTCAGTGCGCCGGAACCTGCTTTGACCAACAGGCCATCAGAATGGCCGTGATAACAGCCTTCAAATTTAATGATCCGGCTACGACCGGTAAAACCGCGTGCCAAACGGATTGCAGTCATGGTGGCTTCAGTACCGGAACTCACCAGTCGCACCATTTCTATGCTGGGAAGTAACTTGCACAACAGCTCGGCCATTTCCAGTTCGGCCGCAGTGGGCGCACCGAAACCCAAACCTTGCGCGGCAGCATCCTGCACTGCCGTGACCACTGCAGGATGACAGTGGCCAACAATCATCGGTCCCCATGAACCGACATAATCAATGTAACGCTTGTCGTCGGCATCCCACACATATGCACCCTGCCCGCGCTTAAAGAACAGCGGCGTACCGCCCACCGACTTAAATGCACGTACTGGCGAGTTAACCCCGCCTGGAATGACGTGCTGCGATTGTTCAAACAAATATTCGTTGCGTGAGCTCATATTACATAGTCCTAATTTGAATCTTGCATAAACAATAATTTTACCATTGTTCTTGGAAGGTGCTTTATAAGATGAAGTTTCACCATTTATTTCAGCTCTCTATAATTTGAGAGAGCTTCTTGCAAAACCCATCCGTTAAGAAAACATGTTCTGGCTCAAAACCATTCAATCTTTCGCGTCTGATATACTTCGCGCCGCTTAAGGTGCCAGACACAAGAATGCGTCTGGTTAAACGGGAAACAGGTGAGGGAATTTAATTTCTTAGGCCTGTGCTGCCCCCGCAACGGTAAGCAGGTGTGGACGTGTTAATAACCTGGATGTTTCATAAATTCGCGAAATGAATGTAAGACGCGTAAATTATGGAAAACCTGAGTTAAGCCACTGTGAGCAATCATGGGAAGGCGATACGTCTAGTCCTGCAAGCCCGGATACCGGCCTTGAGCACAGGAATCTCATCAGAGGTTCTTTAGGTCGGGAAATGCTGCGGGTGGCGCATGGACGGCAGGATGGCAAGCCGCATCGGTTAGTCAGCACCTCCTTCCTTTTGCTTGTGCATTTCCTGTGTTTGAACATTCCAACGGGGAACCTTGGAATTCGCTCAGGAAAATCTTAATGAAACACCAAAAACTTGTCGCCGCCATTTTGTGTACGGTTACTTCATTCGCTTACGCAATAACGGAAGACCCTACGCTCGAAACTCTCATTGTCACCGGAACGCGATTCGAAGAGACATACGCTGACAAGCCACTCAATGTATCCATTATTACGCGCGAAGCTATCAATAAAAGCAGCGCCCGCACGATACCGGAATTACTTTCGCAGCAAGCTGGTATTTCAGCACGAGATCTATTTGGCAACAATGCCGCATTAGCCACGGTTGATTTGCGCGGTTTTGGCGCAGCTGCCGGACAAAATACACTAATTCTGCTGGATGGGCGACGCATTACTAACGCTGATCTTTCAGGTGTGCAGTGGTCGGCTATCCCCTTCGCTTCGATTGAACGTATTGAGATTATGCGTGGCAGTGGTGCTGTGTTGTACGGTAACGGCGCAACCAACGGAGTAATCAATATCATCACCAAAACACCTACGCAAGCAGGCAAGTCAGGGCAAGTCAGCGTGAAAGCAGGTAGTTATGGTATGGCTGAGGTGCAAGCAAATGCCAATTATTTTTCTGGCACAGCCGGAATTGACTTTACAGCAAGTCAATTAGTTTCTGATGGATACCGTGCGAACAACCGCAACGAGCAAACCAATGTGCAGGCAAATACACGGTGGAAATTGGACGTAGGTGAGCTAGCATTGAAAGTTGGGATCGATCGACAGGACATTCGCTTACCCGGCGCGCGGCTGGTACAACCGAGTGCCGGCATTAACCTGGTGGCGACTGATCCGCGTGGCGCTGCCACCCCGCTGGACTATGCCAGCCGCGATGGCAATCAAGTTGCACTTGAATGGCAGCAGAGCTTTTCTGGTGCGGATGTTAATGTGGGAGTAGCACGCCGTACCAAGAATCAAAAATCCTATTTTGATTTTAACGGTTTCCCAAACTACCGCGATAGCGATTTGAGCGTGACTTCGCTTACACCTCGTATCAAGCTACCACATTCATTAGGTGGGGATAGCACCCTGGTAGCGGGTATTGATGTGTATCGCTGGAATTATGACTTAAATGCATCGAACGCTGCGGCGAATATTGGGCAGCCAATTAACCAAGTATCCATGACCCAGCAAAATAGCGCTTGGTATTTACAGAATACGACACATTTATCAAGAGCAACGTCCCTGTTGGCCGGGGTGCGTAAGGAACGGATTTCAATAAACGCGAATGATATTTACAACGCAGCCGCTCCTGGCGCGGCATTTGGCTCTGCTGCTACACCGGGTTCTTTTAAGGCATCAAAAAATGCCTACGAACTCGGTCTGCGCCATCAACTTGATAGTGGAGTGGCATTAAATGGAAAAATTGGGCACGGCTTCCGCTTCGCAAATGTAGATGAAATCTACGAATCATCGCCAATCTTTACCAATCAATTTCAGTTTTTGCGTCCACAGACGTCGGATAGCATGGAAGTCAGTGTGGAGCAGCGCATCCATGATGGGAACTGGCGGGCGGCATTGTTCAATAGCAAGGTACGTGATGAAATCCATCTTGATCCATTCACTACGGGTATTGGCAACACTAATTTGCCGCCGACACGACGCAGGGGGTTTGAATTGGATGGTAAATGGCAGGCATTACCCCAGCTTGTATTAAATGCAGCCTATACTTATATAGACGCAAAATTTATAAGCGGTGTTTTGGCCGGAGGGGCATTCACGCAAACTAATGTGAATATTGCGGATAAGAGAGTACCGTTGGTACCTCGCCACAAGTTTAATTTGGGCGCAGCATGGGTAATAAATGAAAGAACACTATTAAATTCATCTGCAACCTACGTTGACTCACAGTTCATGGACAATGACGAGGCGAATTCTTTAGGGAAAAAGATTCCAGCCTATACGGTTGCTGATATTAAACTTATACATAAAACAGGTGCTTGGCAGTTAAGCACGTCAGTAAACAATTTGTTTGACCGGAAATATTTTAATTATGCGGTCAGTAGCCAATTTATTCCGGGAAGATATAACGCCTATCCATTACCGGGACGAACACTATTTATCGGTGCAAGCTACCAGCTCTAAATCACGCATTTTAAGGATGGGTAGAGTCAGCAGTAATTTAATTTTTATTTAATGTGTTACATGTCAAAACATTTTATTTGCTCGCTACACTCGGTTGACTGAAAGGGCTGCTTTAAGCTATTCTAAAAAGTGAGTAGGGTTGCTTAAAAACAACCGAAAACTGCATTTGGCATGGTTAGTGTGTTGCCCTAGAAGAGAGAAAATTTCCCCGTGTTGTGGCCCTGGCCGAGTGCCTAGAGGACTGTCAGCTCATGCGATTGCCTATATTAAGCCACGGAGATATCATGAAAAATGATCCAAAAATTGAAGAGTTGAATCAGTCTGTGGGTATAGAGTGCTGGTCGGCGGAACAAATACAACAAGCACAAATATTGGTTGCAAAGGAAGCGGGACTTGAAGAAATAACATTTCGCGACAAATCGGATACGCCTGAAATGGTGGTGCTACCAGCGGGAAGTTATGGTATGGGCGAAGTATTTGAGAAGCATAAGGTTACCTTTGCTCGTCCCTTTGCGGTAGGGAAATATCTGGTTACGGTGGAAGAGTGGAAGCGTTTCGTTGAGAGGTTAAGACCTGAAGACGAAATATTGCCCGGTGTAGGGGCGGGATATTTGGCGGGGACAGGAACAGTTCGCGGACATAACAAGGTTTTGCTCAAAACCCCTACGAAGGCAACTGAATTGCACCACGAAGTTTTAAGTTATGTTAAAGAGACTAACAGCGATTTGCCGGTGACTAATATCAATTGGTTTGATGCGCAGGATTATGTGCGTTGGCTATCGGCTCAGACAGGCCAGAACTACCGCTTACTGACTGAGGCAGAATGGGAATACGCATGTCGTGCAGGGTCCGTGACTGAATACTACTGGGGGGATGAGGTAGGTCAGAATAATTGCAATTGTCAAGACAGCGAGAGCGATTGGAGCTGTAAAAGCGCCTCGCCCGTAGGCAGTTTTAAACCTAACGCTTTTGGCCTATATGACATGCTGGGAAACGCATGGGAATGGGTAGAAGACCCATGGCATGAAAATTACGAAGGGGCTCCGGACGACGGAACGGCTTGGATGTCTGAAGGCAACCGGCAGTGGCGTGTGTTACGGGGGGGTTGCTGGGATAGCGATCCGCGGGACGCGCGCGCTCCCCTTCGTTTGTGGATTGAACCTTCTATCCGGAACTACGGTATTGGTTTCCGTATTGCCAGGACGCTGTAATGAAACGGCGGCTTACTATTGAATCTTAATCTGCACTTGTCCTCCACTTTTTGACACTAAATTGCACCACGTAACAACGTAAAAGATGGAAACCGCCCGAAAGAATTTAATCTGGCGGGGATGCCCTACTCTGGTTTGTCGCGTCCAGTACATTATCTTGTCTTAGAAGGTGATATGGTAATCGCTATTAAAATGAGAAATCTGAAAGGGAGATGATCAGGTGATTGATCAGGAAGAGAAGAAACATCAGGAAGCAGAACACAGTCAGGTAGCCACTTTGCTGCTGGAGACGGACATGGACTGTTCCATCACGATCGATGGTGAAGACCAAGGTACACTGGAAAGAGATTATCCCCGCAGCTTCCTTTTGCCGTTGGGATACCCTCTTATTCATGCCGCTACGCAAGATGGTCTGGTAGGAAAAGAATGGGTGCAACCACTATATCGGGAAGAAGATGTCGAACATTTCATTCATCTGGCGGATGAACACACTCAGGCACGAGCAAAACTTGAAGAGGAAATGCGGGAGCCGCTGGGCATAGAGTGTTTGTCGGTAGAGCAGATACAGCAGGAGCAACTGGAAGCGGCAAAAAAAGCTGGACTTGCCCAAGAGTTCCGTGATGGGCCGGATAATCCCGAAATGGTGGTGATACCGGCGGGCAGCTATCGAATGGGCGAAGTATCTGATAAACATAAAGTCACCATTACTCGTTCTTTTGCCGTAGGCAAATATCCAGTTACGGTAGAGGAATGGAGAAGATACGTTGATGCGAAGAGTGTCGTCAGCAAAGAACCGATGAGCGTTTACTTTGGCGCACCAGGTGATGGCAGTGAAGTTAAGCCTTACGTCGAGCCGGAAGATCCTCCTCATTGTCCCTCTGATAATGGATGGATCGGTGCCACCCTGCCGGTCACTAACGTCAGTTGGTTTGATGCTCAGGATTATGTGCGTTGGCTAACTGCCCAGACCGGCCAGACCTATCGCTTGCTGACTGAAGCGGAATGGGAATACGTCTGTCGTGCTGGCTCTGTGACTGAGTATTATTGGGGCGATGAAATAGGCGATAACAACTGCAACTGCCAAGACAGCGGGAGCAAATGGAGTTGTAAACGTGCTTCGCGAGTAGGCAATTTCGCGCCTAACGTTTTTGGTGTGTATGACATGTTGGGAAATGTGTGGGAATGGGTGGAGGACCATTGGCATAATAATTACGAGGGGGCTCCAGCAGACGAGACAGCTTGGACGTATGGAGGTAACCAGCAGGGACGCGTAGTACGTGGTGGCTCTTGGGATTGTAGTCCGAAACTTGCGCGCCCTGCCAGCCGCGCCCGAGCCGTAACGTCAAGCCGATACGACGATTTTGGGTTCCGTATTGCCAGCACACTGGATGAACCGGCCGTTTAACTGATTCCTTTCTGTTTTTGACCATTTCGATATTTAATCTCACTTAAGTGACGAACAATACTGATGCAATCTCAGTTTTAATCGTGGTGAGATAACGGGCCTTTCGCTTTTGTATCGTCCAACGGATTGCACTGCAAGCAAAGGCTGACTCGGTTTCGTCATCAAAGTTAGTGGTATGCGGCGAGAGGTGATTGTGTGACTAACATTGCGTGACTAATATGGAAGAACAAAAACCACAGGAAACTGAGCGCAGTCGTGAAGCTATCTTGCTACTCAAGACCGACATGAACTGCCGCCTCATGGTGAATAACGATAACCATGGTGCACTGCAGAAAAATACTCCTCTCAGCATCGCGCTACCCTTGGGTAGTCATCTTATCAACGTCGTCACGCAAGATGGTCTGCTGGAAAAGGAATGGACGCAGGATTTAAATAACGAAGAACAGGTTGTCTACTTGATTCAACTGGCGGAAGAATATGCCCAGCTACAAACAAAACGTGAAAAAGAAGTGGGCAAGCCGCTGGGCATAGAATGTTGGTCGGTGGATCAGATACAACAGGAGCAAATGGCGGCGGCAACAGAAGTTGGACTTGCCAAAGTATTCCGTGATGGGCCGGATGCTCCCGAAATGGTGGTGATACCGGCAGGTAGCTATCGCAGGGGGGAGGCATTTAACAAATACAAAGTTACCATTACTCGCCCTTTTGCAATAGGTAAATATCCGGTTACGGTAGCGGAATGGAAGTGTTATGTCGAAAAGGGCGAAATATCCTATTCCCCCTCAAATAACGATTGGGAAGGCGATAACTTGCCGGTGACCAATGTTAGTTGGTTTGACGCACAAAACTACGCAAGCTGGCTATCAACCCAGACGGGCAAGACCTATCGCTTATTGTCTGAAGCGGAATGGGAATACGCCTGCCGTGCTGGATCGGTGACCGAGTATTATTGGGGCGATGAAATTGGCGATAACAACTGCAACTGTCAAGACAGTGGCAGTGAATGGAGTCGTAAACGTGCCTCACCAGTGGGTAGCTTTCCTCCCAACATTTTTGGGCTGCATGACATGCTGGGGAACATATGGGAATGGCTAGAGGACATATGGCATGATAATTACGAAGGAGCTCCGACCGATGGGAAACCTTGGTCGTCTGGAGGTAACCAACTGGGTCGCGTGATGCGCGGCGGTTCTTGGAGTAGCTTTCCGAGGTACGCGCGCTGCGCTCATCGTCATGGGAGTGTGCCGACAATAAGGAATTTTAATTTCGGCCTTCGTCTCGCCAGGACGTTGCCGTAAACGGTAGCTATTCATTGAAGTGAATTTTCAAAAATCTAAATTTTCGAACATTTGCGTAGCCGGTTCTTGTAGGTTTTTCTCGCGTCTTGGATTTGGATAACTCTAAGTTTTTAGAGGCGCTCATGAACCTCTACTATTCCTCCTCAATTCTTTAACACTGGATGGCCTTAATGAGTAACGAACAACACGAAGACCATATCAAAAATTCAGATTCCGGCGGCGAGTCTCCTGTTAAGACTGCCGCTGCTTTGTTGCTTGAATCTGATATGGATTGCTATCTCACTGTAAATGGCGACGATCAGGGTGAACTAAATAAAAACACACCCCGACGCTTTTTTCTGTCTGCGGGTAACCACCTTATTAATGCCGTCACGCCAGATGGCCTAGTGGAAAAGGAATGGGTGCAAGCATCTAATGATAAAGAGGTTGCCCATCTCATCTATCTGGCGGAGGAACATGCACAGGCCCAGGCAAAGCTTAGAGAACAGAAGGAAGCGCTGAAGGGACCGCTAGGCATAGAGGGCTCGTCGGTAGAACAAATTCAACTGGAACAAATGACGGCGGCAACCCAAGTTGGGATTCCAAAAATTTTCCGCGATGGGCCGGATACTCCCGAAATGGTGGTGATACCGGCAGGTAGTTATCGTATGGGGGAAGTATCTGACAAACATAAGGTTACCATTGCTCACCCTTTTGCGGTAGGAAAATACACTATCACAGTGGCGGAATGGAAGCGTTTTGTCGTGTCCGGCGAGACTACCTATTCCCCTGTAGATAACGGTTGGACAGGTGACAATCTGCCAGTGACCAATGTTAATTTTATTCATGCGCAAGCCTATGTGCGCTGGCTATCGACAAAGACGGGCAAGACCTATCGCTTGTTGTCAGAGGCTGAATGGGAATACGCGTGCCGCGCCGGATCGGTGACGGAATATTACTGGGGCGATGAGCTTGGCAAAAACAACTGCAACTGCCAAGACAGCAAAAGTGAATGGAGTTGTAAGCGTGCCTCGCCAGTAGGTAGTTTTGCGCCTAACGCATTTGGCTTGCATGATATGCTAGGAAACGTCTGGGAATGGGTGGAGGATACATGGCATGATACATACAGTGGGGCTCCAACAGATGGCAAGGCTTGGTCGTCTTGCGGTGCAATAAGCACCCTTAGCAATCAGGAATGGCGAGTGCTGCGTGGTGGTTCATGGATCATTGATCCGAGGGACGCGCGCTCCGCCGTTCGCTTCATGAGCGATCAGTCGAGTCGTAACTCTTACACAGGGTTTCGTATTGCCAGAACATTACCGTGAGGTGGTAGCGTAGTTTATCGAAGACTGTTTTGGCTGGATGAGTCATTGACCTGACGTTCAAAGTGAGGCATCTGGGAAGAAGCTAGTAAAAACCAAACATTCATATTCAAAACAACGGCCTGCAACCTGGTCAGATGAAGCGATTACTGGCAGAAACAACCCAGTAATCTGCGAAAGCAAAGACAGAAAATGCTGGAAATTTCCAGACAGTATAAAAAATATCACTGCAAATCAATTTCATAGTGGGAGCGACTTGAGAGATAATAACGCCGCATTGCGCGGCGTTATATGTCGATATATGGGTTACCGACTTAACCGGTTTGACACCGGTGAAATACTCACTTCAAATTGTATTTATTGCAGTCTCGATAAGCGTCTCCCAAATGGTTTACGTTCTGATCTTACCCAGTCCTAATGTTTACTTTTATACACTCAACTGTATGCAAATACAAGCTGCTTTAAAGCTGAGTATTAAAATTCAACCATATCAAAATCTTCCTTACGCGCCCCGCATTCCGGGCAAATCCAGTTTATAGGCACATCTTCCCAACGCGTGCCGGGCAAGATGCCATCTTCTGGAGAGCCAGTGGCTTCATCGTACAGCCAGCCGCAAATAAGGCACATATAGGTTTTATATTCAGGGTTCGGGGTCATGGTGAGTAATTTCAGTTAAAATTGCATTTTTATTTTGTATTTTACAATGACACTTACTGCCATGTCTGACATCCCGCCTATTGTTCTTACTTTTGGTGCAACAGATCCCAGCGGGGGAGCAGGTTTGCAGGCCGATATTCTGACTATTGCCAGCATGGGCTGTCATCCCTTGTCCGTTGTGACAGCAGTCACGGTACAGGACACGGGTGGAGTAGATGACATCTTTCCAATTGATGCTGAGTGGGTATCTGACCAGGCACGCGCAGTGCTGGAAGACATGCCCGTGGCGGCATTCAAAATCGGTCTGCTGGGCAGCGTAGAGAACATTGCGGCAATTGCTGAAGTGATCTCAGATTATCCCGATATTCCATTGGTATTTGACCCGGTGCTGGCATCCGGCCGCGGCGATGAACTGGCCGATGAGGACATGTTGGACGCACTGCGTGAATTGTTATTGCCGCAGACCACTATCTTGACACCGAATAGCATAGAGGCACGCCGCCTCATTCAAGATGAGGATAATGACGAAGATAACCCCGACCTGGCCGAGTGTGCCAAGCGCATCGTGCAGCTCGGTTGTGAATATGTGCTTGTGACTGGCACACACGAGCATACGCCCAAAGTAATTAACACTCTTTACGGCGAGAACGGTCTAGTACGTAGCGATAGCTGGGCGCGTCTGTCAGGCATTTATCATGGCTCCGGCTGCACCCTGGCCTCGGCCATTGCCTCTTTGCTGGCCAACGGACTGTCGATGAATGAAGCGGTGAAAGAGGCTCAGGAGTTCACTTGGCAGGCATTGCAATATGCCTTCCGCCCCGGCATGGGACAGCACATTCCAGATCGTTTATTTTGGGCCCGTGATGACGAAGAGGATGAATCCAGCGTACGTCATTAAAGGCGTTTACGCCATTACGCCCGACTGCGCTGACACTACAGATTTGCTGCATCGCGTGCGACTGGCACTGGCAGGCGAAGTACGGGTTCTGCAGTATCGCAATAAATCAGCGAATACTGCGCAGCGACTTGAGCAGGCTCACGCCTTACGCAAACTGACGCGTGAATTTACCATACCGTTTATTGTAAATGACGATGCACAACTGGCAGCGCAGGTAGATGCAGACGGCGTGCATTTAGGTATAGCGGATGGGAGCGTTGATACGGCGCGTGCCACACTGGGCATACATAAAATCATCGGCGTTTCTTGCTATAACCGTCTATCACTGGCTCAAAATGCAGTTCATGCAGGTGCGGATTACGTGGCATTCGGAGCATTTTTTCCTTCAACCATAAAGCCCAACGCTGAAGTGGCAGATATTGAGCTATTGCAGCAGGCGCGCGCCGAACTTCCCATACCACTGGTAGCAATAGGCGGCATCACACTGAACAATGCCGCATCGTTAGTACATGCCGGTGCAGATGCGCTGGCGGTGATTTCGGCTTTATTTGCCGCGGAAGACATTACGGTGACAGCAAAAAAATTGTCCACGTTATTTAATTCAAGTCGATTCGAAGATAATAGAAATTAGAAACATCTAGTCATCCATCAAAGACTTCCAGAGGTGTTCTTAGCTCAGTACATTGCTCAGTACATTTGATTCTTAGATTCGGTTTCATTCAGGTTATGCTTACTTATTTACCCTGCGCCAACGCCATTGCTTTCTGAAAATACTTAAATGCCTCGTCCGGTTGGTGCAATTTTTCAGACAAATGACCAAGCGTAGTATACGCAACGCTGCTGGGTACAATGCTGTTGCTGGCATCCAGATAGTTTTGAGCTTTACTCCATAGCCCTTGATGCAAACACAGCTTCCCCAGCACCAGCAATAATCCGGCATCGTCCGGATGCTGCTTGAGCCAATGCTCTGCCTGTTCAATATGGCTTCCTGCTTCGCCCGTCAGGCATTCCCCATAGAGCATTACCAAATCGCTATCCCATGCCGCGTTCAGTCTGTCAGTGATAATCTGCCTTGCGTTACGACAATCCCCTTGATGGATGAAAGCACGCGCCGCCGCTGCTACAACTTTAGGGCGCCTTTTGAACTCGCCAGGGGTGCTTTTCCAAATGGCCAGCAACGCGGGAGCATCCAGCGTGTGTGCGCGGATTTTTTCCAGCCAAGCTTGCTGGCGTATCTGCGCAACAGCGACGCTGTCCATTGCACTGCGCTTTTCCAATTGATCTACAACATCCAGTATTGCGTCCCAATTTCGCGCCTGTTGCTGTGCCCTAAGCTCAAGATGAAGCGCGCCAACATGTCCTTTTACTCCGCTCTCGCGCAACTCTTTCAGCGATTGAAGCGCGGCTTGAGGCTGATGTTGATCGAGATTAAATTTGGCTTGCGCCATCCAGCGCATGGTGGATACACCTGCCGACTCATTATCGGCTGAAGCCAGGTAAGCATCTCGCCTCTCGAATTCACGTAGCTCATGCGCTGCACGTGCCGCAATGACAGGGTTGAGGCCGGAACTTTCACCTAATTCCATCGCGCGTACCGCAGCCTTTTCCGCCACCGCAAAGCGCCCTTCGAAGAACGCGTCAAGCGCTTCCATCATGGCTGACCGACCTTTCCTGTGAGCACGTTCAATGCGGAACTGGCGCACGTAAGCGGGAAGGCGAACGGCGGACAGCGCCAAGCGTACGGTAAAATATCCCAGCACAAACAGGGCTAACATCATCAGTACAAACAAGGTGAGCGACACCTCAATACGATAGGGCGGATACACTAGCAACACGTAGCCGGGATTGTGTGCCGCCAACTTCAGCGCCACGGCCAGCGAGAATAATCCCAATAGCCACACCAGGAATTTCATCGCAACCCCTTGCCCAGCGAGGAACGATAGTTACGCGCCGCTTCCAGACTCGCACTAACATCCGGCATTTCAATGTTTATGCTGGACTCCCGCAGCTTCTGCAAGGTCGTTACAGCCCGCGCCCCACTGGTGGATTTGGCATCAAAATAACGCACTATCCATTCCTGCGCCAACTGCAGATCATGTCTAAAGCTCTTTTGGTCGCGCGACAACAAGCCAAGACGTGCTGACAATAGGCGTAACTTCAGGTTTTCGCGCAAAAAGAACGTTTGTGTAGGCGACAATAGTGGCAACTCACGCTTTTGCATATTTTCGATGCGAACCAAGCGCTTCATGTCTTCCCAGATTTCGCGCATTAGCCTTTGCCATGCGCCCTCCTCACGTACCGGCGTGGTCATAATGACATTTTTTTCCTGTGGCACATGAGCAATGTCCTGTACCAGCGGCAAGGTGTCTACTTCGGCGATAAGATTATCGAGGCGGAAATTGATACCCGGCACATCTACATCTGGCAATGTACGCAACTTGTCGATGTCGCGACTGATAGCCTTACGTAATCCATTTAAGGCGGCGCGATCCATGCGCTTAAGGCGATCATCGGCCTGCTGCATGGCAATTAACGCCGCTTTCACATTGGCAGAAAGTTGCAATTGCTGTCCGGCAATCAACAGCATCTGCTCCACTTCAGCCAGCACTGTCTCGTCGCGGCTGCCGGACAAATCCTGATACAGCGACTCCAGCGCGGCACGCTGATTTTGTGCTTCGGCAGAATGGGCTTCCAGCACGCCCACTTTGACAGACAGCTCGCGCATGGACTCCTTCACTTGCGTCATCAACACTTGGTTGGCCTTGTTGTTACCATCCATTTCAGCCAAACGACGCGCCAACTCCTGCTGCATATTATTAATCTGGAGGTGAGTGTCAAACCACTGCCATAAAAATACTACCAGTACCACAGCCAGTACCATTTTCATAATACTCATGCGGGAAATGATATTTTCCACTGAGTTATGAGACGAAGCGGCAGGCGCACCCACAGTCTCCGGCATGGCAGAATTAATTTGTTCGGCGGGCGGCGCTTGCTTGGTCATAGCTTATTTCCAATTCTGTTTGAAGCATTTTTCTTTGCCCATGCTATCAAACCTGATATCAAGCCGTCATCCCCTGCTGCAGTCGGCACAACCTCGCTCCAACCCAGCTTATGCGCAGTTTCGGCAATGCGTGCGTGCGTCACAAATAATGGCACAGTGGCAAGCCGTTTTTTCGCCATGCTATCCAGCATGGCCCACAAATAACCTAAAGCCTCGCTACTGGTTACTGTAATGGCATCTAGATTGGCAGCAAGTAACATGGTGGCATTCTGACGCGGCCTGGCACGTTGGTAACATGTGACGTACTCAACCTTTGCGCCACGCGCTTTAAGGGTATCGCCCAATAACTCACGTCCGCCATTGCCGCGAAAAATCACCACACGCCAGCCTGCGATCTGTTTTAATTCCGGCAGCGCCAGCAATGCTTCGCTATCGAAACGATCCTGCGGCGCGATGACATTTTTTACACCGTAATCGCGCAGTGCGCAAACACTGCCTTGTCCTACCGTCGCAATTTTTAAGGTCGTTGGCAACGTATTATATTGTTCGGTTGAACCACCAACGTTACCCTCACCCGCGTTATTGCCCACATCTGTTCCATTTGCCAGGGGAGAGGAGCGAGAAGAACCAAGCTGATTAGGGGAGAGAAATTCGCTTGTAGCGTTAATAGCTTCCATGCCATAACGTACCGCATTGGGGCTAATAAAAATAGCAAGATTGAACTCATGCAGACGGGTGATAAGCGCGCGCAAGGGCTGCGAGTCAAGCACCGGGCTGACTTCCAACAAGGGAAACAGGGTGACTTGTCCGCCAGCTTGAGCTATGCGTTGTGCCAATTGCGTTGCCTGCTCGCGCGGGCGGGTCACCACGATGTTCAATCCGGCTAGTGGCTGCTGTTGCATCATGCTAAAAACAAATTTTGTTTTATTACAGTCATTGGCAGTGAAATATATCTACCCAAACAAATTGTATTCTTTTTATCTTGTTGCCTCTGTAGTGAATTGTTGTGTCAAATTTCATAGAGCAGCAAGAATCTTATCCGCGCCCTGCGCGCGCAAAGCTTGCGCCACAGCATTACCTAATGCTTCAGGATCGGCGGTTGGACCACATAGTTCAGCATGCGCCATATGCCTGCCATCCGGGCTGCCGACAAAACCTCGCAAGCGCAGCTCATTGCCCACTATTTCTGCAAAACCACCTAGCGGCACTTGGCAACTACCCGCCAGCGCACGGCTCAAAGCGCGTTCCGCCTGCACACAAGCAGCAGTATCCGCATGGTGCAGTGGTCGCAACAGGACTTCCAGATCAGGGCGGGAAAGGAGACATTCAATGCCTAGCGCACCCTGACCGACTGCCGGCAAGCTATTCTCAGGAGAAATTAAATCGCGGATACGATCGCCTAAGCCCAAACGCTTCAAACCCGCCGCTGCGAGGATGATGGCGGCATATTTACCTTCGTCCAGTTTGCGCAAACGGGTCTGCACATTACCTCGCAATGACTCAATTTTCAGGTGAGGGAAACGCGCACGTAATTGACTTTCACGGCGTAAGCTGGAAGTGCCTACCACACTGCCCAGCGGTAGTGCTTCGAGATTGGCATGGAGGTTAGACACAAAGGCATCGCGTGCATCTTCACGCTTGCCAATACAGGCCAACATAAACCCCTCGGGCAAATGCATGGGCACATCCTTCAGCGAGTGCACCGCAATATCAGCGCGTCCATCTTCCAGCGCAGTCTCAAGTTCTTTCACGAACAAACCCTTGCCACCGATTTTAGACAGCGTTACATCAAGAATTTGATCGCCTTGCGTAGTCATGCCCAATATGCTGATTTCGGTTTGTTGGTATAATGCGCGCAACCGATCACGGATAAATTCTGCCTGCCACATTGCCAACGCGCTTTCACGCGATACGATGACCAGTTTTGCGGGGACGGTTTGCGCCTGAGATACCTGATTCATTGCTTTTCCTGAATCTTTAGTTGTAAATTCGATTGCGCCGCATTCTAACATGAGCCTATTGCGCGCGCGTTATACCGTATGCTGTAGAAGACACCTGTTTTATGAAGATAAACGCCATGAACTTGCTTGCCACACCTGCCGACATATCATTTAAAGACATACCACTACGTGAAGACATTCGCCTGCTCGGACGTATCCTTGGTGACACCCTGCGCGAGCAGGAGGGCGATAAAACCTTCGATTTAGTCGAGAACGTGCGACGCTGTGCGGTGCTTTTCCGCAAGACTCAGGACGAGCGCGATCGCGACCAACTGGAACAAATTCTGGATGCGTTGTCGCCGCGCGACACGTTGTCCGTAGTTCGTGCCTTCAGTTATTTCTCGCAACTGTCCAACATTGCCGAAGACCTGCACCACAACCGTCGTCGCCGCTCGCATCTCAATGCTGGCTCACCGCCACAAGAAGGAAGTCTACAACTGGCTCTCGATCGTATACAAGAAAAGAATATTTCTGCCGAGGCGATGCAGGCTTTTCTCAATAAGGCGCTGATCTCACCGGTGCTGACCGCACACCCTACCGAGGTGCAGCGCAAAAGCATTCTCGACTGCCAGCTCATCATCGCTAGCCTGCTATCAGACCGTGATCGAATCGACATGACACCGGACGAGCTTGCCGATAATGAAGAAGCACTGCGCCGCTTCGTGCTGATTCTGTGGCACACGCGCATGTTGCGCACTTCCAAATTAACAGTACCGGATGAAATAAAGAATGGGCTAGCCTATTATCGCTATACTTTTCTCAGTGAAATTCCCAAGATTTATGCCAGCCTGGAAAAGCAGATAGAAGCGCGCTTCGACAAGCGCTTGCGCGTTCCGCCATTTCTACGTATCGGCAGCTGGATCGGCGGCGACCGCGACGGCAACCCGTTCGTCACGCACCAGGTCATGCTGGACGCGGCCATGCGGCATTCAGCTACAGTACTGGAATACTATCTGGCGGAAACTCATCTGCTCGGTACACGACTGAGTCTGTCTACCCGGTTGGTAAAAGTCAGCCAGGAATTGGAAACGTTTGCCGCGCAATCGCCGGACAAAGCGGTGAGCCGAGAAGATGAACCTTATCGCCGCGTGCTGATCGCCATCTACTCGCGTCTGGTGGCTACGACAGAACAACTCGGACATCACGTCAAACACCTGCGTGCCATTGGCCAAGATGCCAAACCTTACGCTAATGCGCAAGAATATATAGCCGATCTTGACATTATTATTCACTCGCTGGAACAACACGGCGCGTTGTACTTGGCACGCGGACGAGTGGCTTATCTGCGCCGCGCCGTCGAGGTATTCGGCTTCCATCTCGCACCGCTGGATATGCGTCAGCACAGCGGCGTGCATGAACAAGTAGTGAGTGAGTTGCTCGCCAAGGCAGGTAACACTAATTACCTCCAGCTGGATGAGGCAGGCCGTTGTAGTGCATTAATTATGGCGTTGCAGGCAGGCAAGGCATTGGCCAACGATTTGGAGCTTTTCTCCGATACCGTACAAAGCGAGCTGCAACTGATGCAAGTGACCGCAGAAATTCACCACCGCTTCGGTCACGTAGCACTGCCCAATTACATCATTTCCAAGACTGATTCAGTAAGTGACCTGCTCGAAGTGGCATTAATGCTGCAACAGGTCGGCTTGCTGGACAACTGTCATGAGTTGCACCTCAACATCATTCCGCTATTTGAGACCATCACTGACTTGCGCAATTGCGGCGTAATCATGAACGAATTATTCTCTATTCCGTTCTATCGCGAACTGCTAAAGAGCCGCGACGACACACAGGAAGTCATGCTGGGTTATTCCGACAGTAACAAAGATGGCGGTTACCTTACCGCCAATTGGGAACTCTACAAGGCTGAACTCGAACTGGTTAAAGTGTTCGAAAAGCATGGCATTGAATTACGTCTCTTCCACGGCCGTGGCGGTACGGTGGGGCGCGGTGGCGGCCCAAGCTACGAGGCCATTCTGGCGCAGCCGCCGGGTAGCGTAAACGCTCAAATTCGCATCACCGAACAGGGTGAAGTCATCGCCAGCAAATATTCCGACCCTGAGATCGGACGGCGCAATCTGGAAATTCTTATCGCCGCCACCATGGAAGCCACGCTACTGCATCACCACGGCGATCATAACGGCAGCACCATGCCGGAATACCTCCGCATTGCAGAAGCGCTCAGTCTGGATGCCTTCGCCGCCTACCGCAAACTGGTTTATGAGACTCCCGGTTTTACCGATTATTTTTTCGCTGCCACACCGATCCGAGAAATTGCTGAACTCAACATCGGCAGTCGCCCCTCCTCGCGCAAGGCATCCAACAGCATCGAAGATTTGCGCGCTATTCCCTGGGGGTTCAGTTGGAGTTTGAACCGCGTACTGCTGCCTGGCTGGTACGGTTTTGGGAGCGCCATACAACAATTTATCGAACGTGAAGGCGAGGCCGGGCTGCAACAACTACAAGCCATGTATCAAAACTGGGCATTTTTTCGCGGCCTGCTCTCCAACATGGATATGGTTCTGTCCAAGACCGATATGGGCATCGCCTCACGCTATGCCGAACTGGTGCCGGACGAAATCTTGCGTCACACCATCTTCAGCATGATAGAAACGGAATGGCAACGCACTGTGGACATGCTATTCGCGATCACCGGCGCGACCACTTTGCTGGAAGGCAATCCAACCTTGGCGCGCAGCCTTACCACGCGTACTCCCTATATCGACCCGCTTAACCACCTGCAAGTGGGGTTATTACACCGCCACCGCTCGGGCGATACCCACCACCTAGTGAAACGTGCGATACACCTGACAATTAACGGAATTGCGGCGGGATTGCGGAATAGCGGATAGAGTTAAAGGCAATGTCATTGCCCCTCATTTTTATGTAAGTCTTGTTTTATGTAAATCTTGGGGGATTCTTGATACATGAAAGCATGTTTGCTGATTCCTGCCTGCATTCTAATTACAATAAACTTTAATTTGGTTGGTTCGGCAAGGTAAATAAAACGTGACCAAACCAACTAACCAAACTCTTTCACAATAAACTGCTGTCTGCGACTAATCGGCAACATCTCGTTTAATTGCTTGAGATTGACTGTCCAATGTGAGTCACCGCTTTTCTCATCGACAACTTTTTCAAAGCCGACAATCTCGTCTTTCGCCACCAAACAATTGCGATGGATACGGATGAACCGTGCGGCAAATTCCTTTTCCAGCGCGCCGAGCGATTCTTCAATCAGATACTCACGTTCCACTGTGCGCACAGTAACGTATTTCAGCTCGGCACGCAGATACAGCACTTGCTCGATAGGAAGAAGATGGATCTTGCCACGTTCGTGAATAGCCAGATTTTTACGCGGCTCAGGGGCAAGTTCCTGTAATTTTGCAATCGGTAAAGGCAGGGCAGAACGTGCACGTGTGAGGGCCTCGAATAACCGCCCAAGTCGGATAGGTTTGAGCAGATAATCAACGGCATGCAACTCAAACGCCTGAATGGCGTAAACATCATAAGCTGTGGTAAAAATGATTGCTGGCGGCTTAGGCAGTTTGTTGAGATGCAGTGCCAGCTCGATTCCATCCATTTTCGGCATCCGAATATCTATCAGCACCACGTCAACTTGCACTTCAGATAACTTATCCAGCGCCTCGTGGCCGTTACCTGCTTCGCCTACCAGTTTCAGCGGCAGTTGTTCAGCGCAATCGGTGAGCAGATCCTTAAGGCGATTGCGTGCAGGCGGCTCGTCATCCACTATAAAAACAGTGAGGGGGATTTCAACATCGTTCATTGAACTCTCCTTTGAAGTTTAACCAAGCAATGTAGCCCTCTTTTCCCACGCGAGAACTTTTACTCTGGCTCTCTCAAGAGACAGGAAGCAACTGCACAAGTTCCTTTACATACGGCAGCTTGATATGCACGCGGTAAAAATCCTTGCCAATCTCAACCTTATAACTTGCTTCGACATCGAATTGCAGCGCTAAACGTTCACGTATATTGCTCAATGCTATTTTGTTGCCTACATGGTGGCTGCCTTGTTCCTGACGCGGGTTATATATTTCAAGGTGCATTTCATTGCCGTTGCAATATAGCTTGATCTCAACAATTCCGCCCTCGGCCAGCGGCTCAATGCCGTGATATACGGCATTTTCAAGTAATGGCTGCAAGATCAGCGGTGGCAGTAACGCATCATCCGGCATATTGTCGGTGTACCAGTTTACTTTGAGACGTTCGCCCAAGCGTAATTGTTCCAGCGCGAGATACTGACGCGCAAGCGCCACTTCTTGTCGCACAATCACTAACTCGCCATCGTGTGCCATCGCCATACGAAACAGATCGGCCATATCTTCCAATGCGGTTTCAGCACGCTTGGGGTTGGCGCGAACTATACCCAGCACTGCATTGATACTGTTAAACAGGAAGTGCGGGCGGATACGAGCCTGCAAGGCTTGCAAGCGTGCCTTATCCAGGGCAGGGGAAAGAGCATGGGCACGAAATTGAAAATAGACTAACAAAAGGCTCGCAATAACACTACTGAGCAAGGCGTTACGCCAAGAATGGAAATACCCATAATCTACAGTGGAAATGTACAGCCTGCCCCCCAGATGGTAAATCATCAATGTGACAGACATTGCCAATAGTAGTACTACAGTGGCGCCCCGTTTGTAGGTCAACCGTACTAGCCAGGAATTAAGCATGAACAATAGCGACAAGTTCAACAACAACACCGGCTGTAGCAGCGCAGAGATGTCTATTAGGCGCTCTAGGATGTCCTGCCAAGATGATGCTAGTGTAATGGCCCCCAACAGCACCATACCATTGACTAACAACAGGCTACGCAATATGACACCCCAGTTACGGAAATCGGGTAACGCATTGGACATCGTGTTTTGATTTATACTTTGCATATTTGGCATGACAGATATATCTCTGTATATGCCGCACATTCTGGACAAGAGACGATGACGATGCAAGACAAAAAAACCTGGTCCGGACGATTTACCGAACCGGTCGCGGAACTGGTGAAGCGTTATACAGCTTCGGTAGAGTTTGATAAACGACTGGCACCGTTCGATATTCATGCATCGCTGGCTCATGCACAAATGCTGGAGGCATGCGGCATCATCACGACGCAGGATTTAACTGATATCCGTCGTGGCATGACACAAATCGAGCATGAGATTCTCAACGACAAATTCGCATGGTCACTCGATTTGGAGGATGTGCATCTCAATATCGAAAAGCGCCTGACCACGCTTGTGGGCGATGCTGGTAAGCGTTTGCATACTGGGCGTTCGCGCAACGACCAAGTGGCAACCGATGTGCGCCTGTATTTGCGCCATGCCATTGACGAACTTCATGAACTCATTCGCAGTTTGCAATCTGCAGTCATTGATCTTGCAATACAACACACGCACACCATAATGCCGGGCTACACCCATTTACAGGTAGCGCAGCCAGTGAGTTTCGCACATCACCTGATGGCGTATTTTGAGATGCTTAAGCGCGATGCGGAACGCATCATCGATTGTCGGAAGCGCGTCAATCGCTTGCCACTTGGTGCGGCTGCATTGGCTGGCACCAGCTACCCGATTAAGCGTGAGATGGTGGCGGAACTTCTTGGTTTTGACGGCGTGTGTGAAAACTCTCTAGACGCAGTATCCGATCGCGATTTCGCCATCGAATTTACCGCTTGCGCAGCGCTCACCATGACACATTTATCGCGCTTGTCAGAAGAATTAATCCTGTGGATGAATCCACGCTTCGACTTCATCGACATTGCTGATCGTTTCTGCACGGGATCGTCCATCATGCCGCAGAAAAAAAACCCAGACGTACCGGAGCTGGTACGCGGCAAGACCGGCCGCGTGAACGGCAATTTAGTAACATTATTGACACTGATGAAAGGCCAGCCACTGGCCTATAATAAAGACAATCAGGAAGACAAAGAGCCCCTGTTCGATACGGTAGATACACTCACTCAAACCTTGCGCATCTACGCTGACATGGTAGGTGGCATCACTGTCAAGCCCGCAGCCATGCGCGAGGCTGCTTTGCAAGGTTATGCCACGGCCACAGACTTGGCTGATTATCTGGTGAAGAAGGGGTTGCCGTTCCGGGATGCACACGAAGCGGTCGCACTGGCAGTGCGCTTTGCCGAGCAGCGCAATTGCGACCTTAGCGATCTAAAACTGGAGGAATTACAACAATTCTCGTCACTCATTGCAGATGACATCTACTCTGTGCTCACACTGGAAGGTTCATTGGCCAGCCGTAATCACATTGGCGGCACTGCTCCTCAGCAGGTTGAAACTGCCATCGCGCAAGCGCGCAAATATCTCGCGGGACCAAATTAAATATTTAAAGGCGACCTTACGGTCGCCCAGAAAAAAACCAATACCTAATACCATTTCTCTATGATTGGAAATCCTTATGGAGTAATCTCTGTAACTCTCCATTGTTATACATCTCACTCACGATGTCGGAGCCACCAATAAATTTGCCATGAACATAGAGTTGAGGAACAGTTGGCCAATCAGAATAGTCCTTGATGCCTTGGCGAATTTCCGGATCAGCAAGCACATCAACGGTAAAAAGCCCGGTCACGCCGCATGCATTAAGAGTTTGTACTACATTGGCAGAAAATCCACATTGTGGAGATTGTGCTGTACCTTTCATATATAACACCACAGGATTGCTGGTTACCTGTTCTTTGATGAGCGCTTGTACGTCCATATTATAGCCTCTAAAATTTAGTTGAATAATTTGCCGAGGCATATTAGCAGCACGTTAACTACCCGGTCAAGGATTAAGCAAATGCTCGCCTAGTGTTTTCTACTGACGTTCACCCTGCCCACAGAGACGAAAATACACTGGTTCCACCATCGCAAAGGAGCACATAAACATTGCTCGCCCCATATCCCTATCGATTTTCACCTTTTTTGCATGTCCCGCTTGAACACAGTGATAAGGCTATAGCACGCCACGTTCAATCTCATGAAGATAAATAAAATCCGGTGCTTTTACGCCAGCCTTTTTCCTGATTTCCACCAATTCTGGAGATTCGAAGAAACGCCGGGCATTGTCCAGTGATGACCACTCTGAAAAGTGGACGATGTTATTTGCCTCGTTGTCGTAATGCAGCAACTGGTAGCTGAGTTCTCCCGCCTGTTTTCTGATGAACACTGCTTGGTCAAATACCGCTTTCCATGCTGGGTAGGACTCGACCTCGTGAATAATTAAAACGTGTTGCATATGAACCTCCCTGATAAATAGCCTTGGCGTTAGGTCTTCATGTTTTTTGGATCGCTTATATGCTGTATCTCTACGAGATTCCAATCACCATTGTTGCGATATAGACGTTTCCCTTGATTCGGATAATCTGAAACATCTTGTTGCAGTCGTTGTCCCATGACAAGACAGACCAACGTTTCATCACCATCATTGACAATAACGTGTGCCGCCGTGTTGCGCGGAAACCCAACGAAATCACCTTTTTCGAATTGATAAGAATCACCCCCAATGATTAAGAGTGCCTTTCCCAGAAAGCACGTACACACATTCTTCCTCGTAATGGTGTTTATAATATTCGGTTGTATTCTTTCCTGGCTCGACGGAGATTATATGTACGCCAATGATTCAGACCAATTGCGTCGCCCAAGGATTTATTGATGCACACGGCGTTGGGATTCAGAAAATGAACCTTGCGATCCCCGCTCATTTTCTCAATGTCAGCCGCTTTAAGAAGCAATCTACGCGTTTGCATAATTCCCCTAGCCAGATTTTGAGTCAAAGCGCGCATCAGACCGCTTTTCCAGCACCTCAATTTTCAGGGCTGGGTTTTTAGGGATGCCGACACCTTGCGAAAGTGGATAGTCCATTATGGAACCTGTTTGCCGATAGCCACGCCGTAAATAGAAGGCAATGAGTTCACTTCTTGAGGACACAACACCCATGATGAATTCTCTGCACCGAAAACGTCAAAGGCGTACCTTTCAGCCTGAAAAAGCATTTGCTTGCCCGCACCGACACCTTGTAGTGCTGGCCTAACCGCAAGCATTCCAATGTGGCTATTGCTGCGATCTTTTTCGACCTGAACACACGCCACAATTTTTGAATCTTTAAGGCCGACAAGAATAACGGAATTGAGCTTTGATAGGGTTTCGGCAATTTGACTGGCACTCGTTCTGCTTCCAGCCACTAAATCGGATTCATGCGTCCAGCCGGACGCACCGGATTCTGGACGATACGCTTCGTTAACGAGTTTGGCTATTACCTCAGAATCCGAATTGCTGGCTATGCGGAATGTATCAATGCACATATTTCGGGCTGCCTTAACGTAAAACTGAAAAGCGTGAGCGACCTGGCGCAAAATATCCGTCTCGACTTCAGGGCAGGGCCTCACTCTTCGGGCAACAACTGTGGGTTCCACACGACCTCCCAGAGATGATAATCCGGATCTTGAAAATAACCGCCGTAACCGCCCCAAAAGGTCTTCTGTGCTGGCTTGACGATAACAGCACCTGCACTTTTTGCCTGCTCCATAACGGCATCAACTTCGGCTGTGGACGAGACGTTATGACCGATAGAGAGTCCGGTGGGGTTGGGAATACCTATCGGAATTCCTGCATCGTGGGCGAGGCTCTTGCGCGGCCAAATTGCTAGTTTTAAACCGGGCTGTAAATCAAAAAAGGCTACGGCCCCATACTCAAATTCTTTGCCGACGATGCCTTGTGTTGGCAAGCCGAGACCGTCGCGGTAGAAATGCACCGCCCGTTCCAAATCGTCAACGCAGAGGGTAATAACTGTGATGCGTGGTTTCATGGCATGGCTCTTTTTCTCGTTGAGGGCATGATAGCTCGTTGATTGAGGCCAACGCCCAAACTCACCTACCGCTATGGAGCGTAGCGGAATAGCGGTCAGGTGGGGCGTCATGGGACGAAACTGCTACGCGGAGAAACGCCATTCTCACTACCCGGGGGATGAATTCAAAATACACCTCATCCCAGATTTTGGGAATGTTTAACGTTCTGACGAGATTATTCCGTAATAAAAGCACATTTGCCAAAATATTTCGAGTAACGTTAACGGGTGCATCTGCATTACCTCAACCTAAATGGCACGCAGCCAAAATGACTTGCTTTTATTTCCTTCCGCTACCCTAGGCAGACGGTTAGGGAAACGCTGATTAATTCAAAATTTTGCGGAATTTCGCGTGTAACCAATTGATTTTTAAATGTGTGAAATTCTGACGCGAGTTAATCAGCGCTTCCTTAGATGTTATAACTTTTTAATATAAAGCAGTTATTCAAAGAATGCCATACAGCTAAAAAAGATATTTTCATAGCATGAAATCGCATCCAGACCGGGCTTGCCCAACTAACGGGTTAGACACTGAATAAAAAAGGGGGCGCTACCCTTTTAAGCACGATTGTATGTACGAAAGAGAATTCGTGACCATGCTTCACGAAAAGGGTAGCGTCCCCTTTTTTAATGGATGAGGCAAATGTGGGTGGTTGCAATATGGCAAAAAGGTGCTAGTATGCAGTAGTTCCTACTTACAAAAGGTGTTGAAATGAGTGTTCCTAAAGTATTCAAGACATCCGTCAATCTGCCTGAGGTCACTGTTACCGCCCTAGAGGCGCTTGCCAAGAAGCGAGGGAAGAGCATGTCTCAGATCATTCGCGATGCGATTGCTACGGAGACGTTCCTTCAGGAAACCTCGGACAGCGGTGGGAAGGTACTGATCAAGGATAAGGACGAAACGCTTAGACAGTTGCTTGTTAGATGAGCCCAATGGCCCAAATTGAAGAGAAGGATCTGACTGGCGAAGATGGTGACTTAACTGCCGACTCTGCTCCACGTTTGGAGGCGCCACCGCCGACACTTGAGCCATTCAATTTAACGAGAGAGCAGGAAAAAGTACGAGGCCGCATCGCTGAGGGATTGCTGATGATGTTGGGCGTCATTTTGCTTTTTGCCTTCTTGACGCTCTGGGTCTACGGCACTACTTTCAGCGACTTAGAGAATTTGATGACGATCATCTTTGCTCCTGTCATCACTCTGGTTGGAACCGCTACTGGGTATTACTTCGGGAACAAGACTTCGCAGAACGGAGCTTCGGGCGGCGGCGCATGATCTGCAAATGACGCCCAACGTAAAGTAGACACCCTAAAAACCGCCTGAAAAGACACCTGAGAGGCATATAGTCCAGCACCTATCTTGCAATGCTTTATTTTTATTTGAGGTAAAAATATAGTACACCCTAATTTTTCAGATAAAAGCACCACAATAAAACTGCAAGAATGGGGGGCAGTTTTAACATTGCTACATTTTCTTTCGATCTTCTTCAAATTTCCGCACTGCGCGACTCACTGTCATACAGTGTACCCCGAAATGACGCCCGATCTCTGCCATCGGATTCGCCGGATAGGGTAAGCCTGAGCTATCGCCTGATCTCTAACTAGTCGGCGTATCCAGTACTCATCCACCGCACTTTCCACCCGTGGAATCAGAGTACAGCGTTAGCCAGGTTCTTCAGCCTGCTTTGTCGGCGCCAACATAACCGCGCCGAAATGCGGCATCCATTTGCTGGACATAGAAAGCAATCCAGGTATGCATGGAGGCATTTGCTTCGGGTGATGGGCGGATAAGTTCGTTATCCCGATGAATTATGGTACGCCATGCATGATCCAGATTGGGGTGCAATTTTTCCAATACCCGGGCGGCTTTACCGGCGTGCTCCATGTTCCTGCAGCGTTCGTCGAATGAGACGGCATGTCGGTGTGCCGCCGTGGCGCCCGCGACGAACTGGGAATATCCGCCGCTTGCCACCCAACGTACGCCGAATTCAAAGTCGTCCCAGGCATCGTTTAAAAAGCGCTCATCAAAACCGCCGAGCGAATGAAATTTGGCTTTCTTAATTGAAGAGTTACCGGCATAGAAAAATGTCTTGGGCCAGACTGCCAAAATACGGCGCATGGGAATGCCAAATATTTTGCCGGAGTCCTCCAGCCAGCGCGTGAAGCTGTCTTTTCGAAAATTATCAGGAAATAGTCCCGGGCCTATACCCACAGCGTTAAGGTCAGGGTTCAGGGTGTGGTATTCCGCGTAAGCGGCAATCAGGCCGGGGGAAGGGTCGAAGTCGTCCGCGAGAAACACCAGCAGCTCACCATCCGCCTGAGCGGCAGCCATGTTGTTTTGGGTCGCGCGTGCCGGACTTGGACAGCTGAGTAATGACGCCGAAATCGCAGGATGCTGTTGGCGAAATTCAGCAAATGCCCGCGATGTGGAAGCTTTGGCCTGTCCATCGACGAAGATAACCTCGAACGCATCATGGGGATAGGTCTGGGCTGCAACTGAAGCGAAGAAATTCTGCTGTTTGTGGTTAAAAACATCGGGTTCGGACGCCACGATTAAAGAAACTCGCATGATTCTTCTCCAATCCGGCTTGAGAGTGTTAACGAAAGGGGAACCTGAAGCGCCTGCTCGATTAACTCAATAGGTAAGTGTTGCAATGCATCGGTTGCGCCAAGCAGGGCAAGAAGCTCACCGCCCCAGTTGGCAAACGTAGGTGCAAACGGATTTGGCCAGGTGGGTTGGTTTTGCGCGAGGCTGACGAAAGCAGCCATGACCTTGCCGTGTTCCATGCGCGGTGTACCGGCGGTTTCGGTGATGGTATTGCGGTCATGGATACGGTACTCGTATAGCGGGTGCGGCACCAATACCGGCTCGCACTGCAGCGTTGCACGCAGGCAAAAATCCCAATCATGGTTATAGCGATAGTCGCGAAACCCACCCAAAGTTTCCCAGAGACGCTTGCGGAAACATTAGATTGCCGCTGGAAATGGCCGAGTTCGCGCGCAGCATCGCCAAACCAAGTGTGCAAGACATAACCGTTGCATTCTGGGCTGCCATCAATGCGGCGACGCGGGCATCGGCAAGGTGGCCAAGGGGTTGGCCGTGTGTGTCTATATATGAAACACGCGCGTAGCCCCAATCGGCATTGCTTTCCAGCAACGAGGACAGCATCGTCGCTATGCGCTCTGCCGGCAATCGGTCGTCGGAATTGAGTAACTGAATAAAATCACCCTTGGCTAATGCGATACCCTGGTTCAGGGTGGCTGCAGCCCCCTGGTTTTCGCGGGCGATGAACGTTACCGGAAACAGGGCCGCAACAAGCGCAGCACGACAGTGTTCAGCCGTGCCGTCGATGGAGCCGTCGTCAATCACGATTAGTTCCAGCGGGTGTCGTGTCTGGGCAAACACTGAAGCGATCGCCTCGGCGACATATCGTGCGTGCATATAAGCCGGCATCACAACCGACACGGTCGGAAGTTTCGGAGGAGACGTCTGGATGCACTGGTCTTTGTTCGCTTTGGCGCCTGTTAGTGCCGGGTGCATGCATCGATACTCGACGAGTTTGTTCTGCAAGAACGAAGATAGATGATCCGGGCAGACAGACGCCAATAGCAAGCCGAGATTGGACCAGAAACCGGGAAAATTCACGGCGGAGGTCGATAGCAACGCGGCAAAAGCCGCGCGCGATTCGTCCATGAGGCCGAGCTGGTAGAGGGTGACGGCTCTCATGTGAGCGACTTCCCAATCTTCGCTCTGTTCCCGGAGGACGGCATCGTAAGCCTCAATAGCCTGAAAAAACCTGCCTCCTCGTTGCAAGGCGAGCCCCGCCTGACGATTGCGCTCGTGTCCCGCTGCCGCAGTTGAAGCGTTGCTGTTCAGCAAACCACAGCAGTGCTTGTAGCGTAGCCCGCTTGTGCAGGGGCAAAGTGCGTTCCGCGACGAGATATGAATTCCTTTTTGATGGTGTGTTAATGACATAGGGTGAGAATGGCCAAGCAGACTTACAGTTCTTGAATAAGAAACAATTTCGGACTGGTTATGCGTGATATTTCAACAATTTTGTGCGGCCGATCGCTAAAAGCATATGAATTAAAGACTATGTTTATATTGACTTTATTAATTTTTAAGTATGCCTTTGCTGCAAATCGCAGCCTAACATATAGCCAGAGGAGTAGCCATGCTCTAACCAGCTGTTGGGATTTTGTGTTTGCTCATGTTCTGTGGCGCTATGTTCGATGGCGTACAGACTCAAAATCATGTCGATGGCATGCTTACCTGTGAAGCGAGGACGCATGCGAAAAGGCAATAAAGTGGGCAACCCCCTCTATTCAAATCAAATAATTCGCGCTGTGCTCTTAAGCTGCTTTGATTGCCGGAACTAATGGCAATGATGCCGATAGGCCAGCTTCCCCTCCACGATAAGAAAGTAGCTAGTGGGTATGGCAAAAAGAAAAGATAAAATTAGAATGGATGGAACTAACGGCGACGCGGCGCCGTCTGATGCGTTGGTATTATTTGGTGCAACGGGGGATCTTGTTTACAAAAAAATCTTCCCGGCGCTCTACGCAATGGCGAAGCGCGGCGTCCTTAATGTACCCGTGGTCGGCGTTGCATCCTCGCCATGGAGCGTGGCACAACTTCGAAAACGGGCGACGGACGGTATAAAAAAATCCGGCAAGATTGATGACAAGCAGGCTCTCCGTCATCTTCTTTCCTTGCTCCGATACGTGGTAGGTGACTATAGCAATCCGGCTACGTACAAAGCGATCAAGGAGACGCTGGGGGATGCCCAACGTCCAGCGCATTACCTTGCCATCCCGCCCGCGCTATTCGCGATAGTCATAAAAGGACTTGGCGCGGCTGGTTTGGCTGAGAATGCACGCGTTATCGTGGAAAAACCATTCGGGCGTGATCTGGCATCCGCGCGTGAGCTTAACTTCATTGCAAAATCGGTCTTCCCGGAAAATGCCATCTTTCGTATCGACCACTACCTTGGAAAGGAGGCGATCATGAATATTCTTTATTTTCGCTTCGCCAATTCATTCCTGGAGCCGATCTGGAACCGCAACTGCGTGGCTAGTGTCCAAATAACATTAGCCGAGAATTTCGGTGTGGAGGGGCGCGGTGAATTTTACGAAAGTGCCGGCTGTTTGCGTGATGTCATTCAGAACCACCTGTTCCAGGTCGTCGCATTGCTTGCCATGGAGCCGCCGGCTTACCAGGGTTATGAAGCCGTACACATTGAGAAAGCAAAAGTCTTTAAAGCCATGCGTCCACTGCAGCCGGACGACTTGGTGCGTGGCCAGTATGTTGGTTACCGGAAGGAACCCCACGTGGCAAAGGGCTCCGACGTGGAGACTTTCTGTGCCCTGCGGCTGCACATCGATTCATGGCGTTGGGCGGGCGTACCGTGGTACCTGCGTTCCGGTAAATTTCTGGCTACAACGGCGGCAGAAGTGCTGATTCAGCTGAAACCGCCGCCGCAAAGATTGTTCGACGATTCCGCTCCGGCGAATGGTCGAGCCAACTATCTGCGTTTCCGGCTCTCTCCCGATTTTGTAATAGCCCTTGCTGCTCGCGTTAAACGCGTAGGTCAGGAATTCGTCGGCGATCAGCAAGAACTCGATTTGTTTTATAAACAATCACAAGAAGAACTACCCTATGCGCGGCTCTTGACAGATGTTATGGCCGGTAACGGCACGCTGTTTACTCGTGAGGATGCGATTGAGGCCGCCTGGGCGGTGGTTGAACCTGTTCTTAAAACCCATCATCCTGTACTCCCCTACCAACCCGGCAGCTGGGGGCCTAAAAAGGCTGATGCTCTACTCACAGCACACGGAGATTGGTTTAATCCCACACTGGAGCAGGCAGCAACATGAAATCCGCAGTCGAATTGTTTTTCTTGTTGAACGATTGCCTTCTTGCTGGTCTTAACGTCCATCTTGACGGTAAAAACCGGGATCAGCATTCGACCGCTTTTGAAGTGTTCCGTACACAACTCACATTTAATTCCAAGCAGCTGCCTCGCACACTCGGTGAAACAACGGTGCAGCACATAGGCGATCTTACAATTTCAATTTGCCCGCATTACTCGATACTATCAAACCCACCCTACAGGAGAAATTATGAAGTCCACACAACAACTGCATAATCTTGGTCAGAGACTTTGGCTCGACAACATCACACGCGACCTTCTGACCAGCGGCACATTACGCCGCTACATTGATGAACTCTCAATAACGGGGCTCACTTCTAACCCCACGATTTTCGATAACGCCATTAATAAGGGCGCTTTCTATGACGAGTCCATCCGTCAAAAAACAGTAGCGGGTAAATCAGGCGAAGAACTGTTCCTTGAGCTGGCCCTGGAGGATTTAACTCAGGCAGCCGACCTCTTTCGTCCGGTTCATGATGCCACTGGCGGGGTTGACGGCTGGGTATCACTAGAAGTATCGCCTTTGCTGGCCGACGATACGGCTGGCACCATAAAAGCGGCGATACAACTTCATGCGCGAGCAAAACGTCCCAATCTTTTCATCAAGATTCCAGGCACTCGCGCAGGAATTCCTGCGATTGAAGAAGCCATTTTTGCAGGCGTGCCGGTGAATGTCACGTTGCTGTTCTCGCGCGAACATTACATCGCAGCAGCCGAAGCGTATATGCGCGGCATAGAACGACGCATCGCCAGCGGTCTGGATCCTGTAGTTCATTCCGTAGCATCGATTTTTGTCAGCCGCTGGGATGCGGCTATCAAAGAAAAGATTCAGCCTGGTCTAAGCAATCGTCTAGGCATTGCAATCGCCATGCGCACTTACAAAGCGTATCGCGACTTGCTCGCATCACCGCGTTGGCAGAAGCTGGTCAATTTAGGAGCCCGGCAGCAACGGCTGCTCTGGGCCAGCACAGGTACCAAGGATCCTGACGCCTCAGACATCCTATACGTCGAAGCGCTCATGGCACCCGACACCATCAATACCCTGCCCGAGAAGACCTTGCTCGCTTTTGCCGATCATGGCGAAGTGAATGGCGCCCTGCCGGTTGATGGCGGCTATGCCGAGAGCGTACTCGCCGAATTCGCGGAAGAAGGCATTAACGATGAAACTTTGGCCGCCGACCTTCAGCGCGAAGGTACCGAAGCGTTTACCAAGTCATGGATCGACCTGATGGCTTGCATCAAATCAAAGAGTGACAGATTGACCAAAGGTAATTAAGCATGCCGGCACATTGCCCTGCGCGGTGACGTAAAAAGGGCTTATCCAGAGCGAGCCTGTAATTCAATGTTGGACAATTTTGCTCATTGCGCCAGAACACTGCAAGGGACAATGGATAGGGAGTAAGCCATGACCGACCAAATTCAACTCGACCAGCTTTGCATCAACACTATACGCACACTTTCCATCGACGCAGTGGAAAAAGCGCAATCCGGCCATCCGGGCACGCCAATGGGAGCAGCCCCAACGGTCTATTGTCTGTGGCAGCGCTTTCTGCGTTACGACCCAGAGCATCCCGAATGGCCAAACCGCGATCGTTTCGTTCTTTCTGCTGGCCACGCCTCGGCATTGCTCTATAGCCTGCTGTACTTATCCGGAGTCAAAGCGACCAGCCCAAGTTACGAAGTGACGGATCGGCTTGCTGTGACACTCGATGACCTCAAGAATTTTCGTCAAGCCGGAAGCCGCTGCACCGGGCATCCCGAGTACGGATGGACCTCCGGCGTGGAAACCACCACGGGTCCGCTCGGACAGGGTGTTGCGGTCAGCGTCGGCATGGCGATTGCCGAGCGCTGGCTTGCGGCTACTTATAACCGTCCCAGTTACGAACTGTTCGAGCATAACGTCTATGCGCTATGCAGCGACGGCGACATGATGGAGGGAATCAGCAGTGAGGCAGCGTCGCTGGCAGGACACCTTAAACTGGCCAATCTGTGCTGGATCTATGACGACAATAATATCTCGATCGAAGGATCAACCGACATTACCTTTACCGAAGATGTGGCCGCCCGATTTGCGGCTTACGGTTGGCATGTTGTGCGCGTCGATGATGCGAACGACCTGCCATTGCTCACGCATGCCTATGAAACTTTCCTGGATACTCATGACCGTCCCACGCTGATTATTGTGCGGTCTCACATCGGCTATGGGGCGCCGCACAAGCAGGATCGGCGAGAAGCACACGGCGAGGCGCTTGGCCCTGAAGAAGTACGACTGGCGAAGGAGTTTTTCGGCTGGGATCCTGATTCGCAATTTTATGTGCCAGAGGGTGTTTCGGCACATTTCAAGGCACAGATTGGCAGTCGCGGCGCAACCAAGCACGCCACTTGGGAACAATTGTTTGCAGCCTATCACTCGCAGTATCCGGATCTGGCCAAACAGATCGACTGCTTGCAATTGCGTGGCCTGCCGGAAAACTGGGATAGCGCGCTACCAACGTTTCCGACAGATCAGAAGGGAATCGCAACGCGCGATTCATCGGGCAAGGTGCTAAATACGATTGCCGCACAAATGCCGTGGTTGCTTGGCGGCGCAGCAGATCTTGCACCTTCGACCAAAACAGAATTAAAAGATACGATTTACGGTAACTTTCAGGCGCCCCGACAGGATGACAACGAAGGTGGCAATTACGGCGGACGCAATTTTCATTTCGGCGTACGCGAGCATGCGATGTGCGCCATTGCCAGTGGAATGAGCTTGTCAAAATTGCGTCCTTACGCCGCAAGCTTTTTCATTTTTACGGACTATTGCCGCGCGGCGATTCGGTTGAGCGCAATGATGCAAATTCCCGTCATCTATATCTGGACCCATGATTCGATTAGCTTGGGAGAAGACGGGCCGACACACCAGCCAATCGAGCATCTTGCGTCATTACGTGCGATGCCCGGCATGATTGTATTGCGGCCGGCAGATGCCAATGAAGTTGTCGAAGCGTGGCGTGTCATTATGCAGCTCAAAGATCGTCCGGTTTGCCTCGTGCTAACACGGCAAGCAATAGCCACCCTGGATCGCACCAAATATGCACATGCGAATGGCGTATCGTGCGGTGCTTATGTTCTTGCCGATGCTCCGGACCACAAGCCCGATGTACTGCTGCTGGCTACCGGTAGCGAAGTCTCACTCTGCGTTACTGCTTATGAGCAGCTGAAATCTGAAGGGATCAAGGCACGCGTAGTCAGTATGCCGTCATGGGAGTTGTTCGAAAACCAAAGCCGGGAATACCGCGACAGTGTGCTACCGCCCGAGATTACGGCGCGCGTTGCCGTCGAAGAGGCCTCCACATTCGGCTGGGAACGCTATACCGGCTTCGATGGAGCCATCCTTGGCCTGCGCACCTTCGGGCTATCTGCGCCGACTAAGATAGTCGAGCAGCACTTCGGCTTTGAGTCTGCTCACGTTGTAGCGGCTGCCAAGGCACAAATCACGCGCAGCGCTTTAAAGAAGTAAGCATGAATCCCGTTGAGCTGTCGCGTTAGCGGAATTTATCCACTACGGAGGCACCAAATGAGCAGCTTGGACGATACGACGATGAAAATAAATCCCTTGGCAGGTAAACCTGTTGGGCTATCGGCGCTGGTAGATATCCCAAAACTTGTTACCGCCTATTTCACGGAAATACCCGACCCATCTGTGCCGGCACAAAAGGTAACGTTCGGCACCTCAGGACATCGTGGGTCAGCATTAACAACGAGCTTCAATGAATGGCATGTCCTTGCTATTTGTCAGGCCATTTGCCAGTACCGCGAGCAGCAGGGTATCAATGGTCCGCTATTTCTCGGCATCGACACGCATGCGTTATCCATGCCAGCGTACGCCAGCGCACTGGAAGTACTGGCGGCCAATCGTGTTGAAGTGATGATTGCAGAGAACGACGAATATACTCCAACCCCGGTGATTTCTTACGCAATTCTCGTTCACAACCGCGGGCGCGAAAAAGGACTGGCGGACGGCATAGTTATAACGCCTTCGCACAACCCACCCCATGACGGCGGTTTCAAGTACAACCCGCCACATGGCGGACCAGCAGAAAATGCTATCACAGCCTGGATTGAAACCCGGGCCAATGAATTTCTCAAAGACGGCCTCAAAGGCGTGAAAAGAATTCCTTTCGCACAGGCCCTGCGTGCTTCCACGACTCATCGATACGACTATCTAAATGCTTATGTGAACGATCTCGGTAGCGTGATCAATATGAACGCAATTCGAGATGCGAACATTAACATGGGCGTAGATCCGCTCGGGGGGGCTGGAGTTCACTACTGGACCGCGATTGCCCATCGCTATAGTCTGGATCTTACGGTAGTGAACAAAGTTATCGATCCGACATTCCGTTTCATGACTGTCGATTGGGATGGCCAAGTCCGCATGGATCCGTCCTCTCCTTACGCCATGCAAGGATTAATAGGTCTTAAAAACCGCTTCGACATTGCTTTTGCTTGCGACACTGACCATGATCGGCACGGGATCGTCACCCGGAGCACAGGCCTGCTACCACCGAACCATTATCTTTCCGTCGCGATTAACTATCTTTTCCAGCACCGGCCAAAATGGAACAAGTCAGCGGCAGTTGGCAAGACCGTAGTAAGTAGCCAGATGATAGACCGCATTACCACAAAGCTTGGCCGCAAGCTCTACGAGGTGCCCGTCGGATTCAAGTGGTTTGTGGATGGCTTGTTCGAGGGTTCACTTGGTTTTGGGGGGGAAGAAAGTGCAGGTGCATCTTTTCTTCGAACCGATGGATCTGTATGGACAACCGACAAGGATGGGATCATTTTGGCTTTGCTGTCGGCGGAAATTACTGCGCGCATGAACCGTGATCCTGGCGAAATATACCATGAGTTAGCACATGAGTTCGGCGAATCTGTTTATGAACGTATTGACGCGCCAGCCACTCCAGCACAAAAGGAAATGCTGGCAAAACTCTCGCCTCAGCAGATCCGCTCCACAGATCTGGCCGGCGAAAAAATTCAGACTGTCCTGACTCACGCGCCAGGTAACGGCGCATCCATCGGTGGATTGAAGGTAATTGCAGAACAAGGATGGTTTGCGGCGCGTCCGTCCGGCACAGAAAACATCTACAAAATTTATGCCGAGAGCTTTCTCGGCGTTGATCATTTACACCGCATTCTGACAGAAGCACAAACCCTCATCAGCGATGCTCTGGCAACGGACGCAGTAGCGCCTTAAAGCCTGAATAGCACTGATTGTAATCAGAAATGCTGGTAAGCGAACATGACGTGACGGTATGAGATGAATGCCATCGGCGAACCCAATCTGTTCGATACCGCACTGAATGGTTTTAGTTACCGGCTTAGTATAAAGCTCCTATTCTTAATTGCTATTTATTCTAATGAAAGCAAACGACATGAAAAATATATTGCATCCGCAAAAACACACCGCACCTCAGGATAAATCCAAGGGATCCAAGCTGGAAACTGCTACAGACGATAGACATGATAGGCATACGGGCGTCACCCCTGAACAACGCCATCAAATGATCGCTGAAGCGGCATACAAGCGAGCCCAGAAGCGCAGCTTCGTCGGAGGCAACTCCGAAAATGACTGGTATGAAGCTGAAGCGGAAATCGGCCAACTATTTTCCCAGCCATCAGAACTCCATAATGAACCGCAGCACTAAAGACGAATTGCAGGCAACTATCACTGATATGGTAGTGCCGTGCAAAGGCATCCTTGCTGCCGATGAGAGCAGTCCTACCATAGCGAAACGTTTTGCAGCTATAGGGGCCACGTCTACAGTCGAGTTGCAGCGCGCCTATCGTTCGCTTCTGTTTACTACGTCAGGCATTGAGAAATTTATTAGCGGGGCAATCTTGTTTGAGGACACCCTTGGGCAAATTGCAGAGGACGGCACCCCGCTGCCCGAGGTCTTGGCTAGAAAGGGTATTGTGCCTGGCGTGAAGGTGGACAAAGGCAAGATTCCTTTGGCGAACGCATCCGGCGATGAGATCACACAGGGACTCGACGGCTTGGCCGAGCGCCTTCGCATTTATAAAGCACAAGGGGCACGTTTTGCCAAGTGGCGAGAGGTGTACTCGATCAGTGAACAAAATCCAACGATACTCGGCATTGAAGCCAATGCGGAAATGCTGGCACGCTACGCGGCTGTCTGCCAGGAAGAAGGTTTCGTGCCTATTGTTGAGCCCGAAGTACTAATTGATGGAAACCATACATTGGAGCGCTGTCTCGAAGTTTCCGAGGCGGTGATACATGCCGTCTTTCAAGCGCTGCACCGCCACAGAGTGATCATGGAATACATCGTACTCAAGCCGAGCATGGTGCTGCCAGGTAAAGAACATCCTGTTAAGGCAAGTCTGGAGCAAGTGGCTGCGGCTACGATTACGGTGTTGCGCCGCACGGTACCTGCGGCAGTGCCCAGCATAAATTTTCTGTCTGGAGGTCAGTCACCCGAGGAAGCGACGGCCAATCTTAATGCTATTAATATCTTGTTTCCCAATGCACCTTGGGCATTGTCGTTCTCCTATGCACGCGCCTTGCAGCAACCCGCTTTACAGGCTTGGGCGGGTAAGTCTGAAAATGGGTCTGCCGCCCAACAGATGCTTTACCATCGCGCCCAGCTAAATGGCTGGGCGAGCTGTGGTAAATATAATTCCGAATTGGAAAAATGAAATTGGGCTTGTCAATCGATATGGCATAACCGTTGCGCCTGGAGGGAAGCACATGAAAGAAAAAACAGATGCCAGCCATTCGATGGAAAACCATCCACACGAGGATTTAGAAGGATTTGATGCACTGGCTGAGCTTGCATTGGACATGCGCTCATCATGGAGTCACGGTGCCGACTCAATATGGAAACAGCTTAATCCCGAGCTTTGGGATTTGACTCACAACCCCTGGGTTGTCTTGCAAACAATTCAGCGTGAGAAATTTCAATGCGAATTAGCCGATCCCACTTTCTGCAAAAGTATTGATGACTTGGTGCAAGCCAGACGAACTTCTGCAGAAGCGCCCGCTTGGTTTCAACAAACCTATCCGCAATCTTCCCTGAGTTGTGTCGCATATTTCTGCATGGAATTTATGTTGAGCGAAGCTCTTCCCATCTATTCTGGCGGGCTGGGTAATGTGGCCGGTGATCAGCTCAAAGCTGCCAGCGATTTAGGTGTGCCGGTCATCGGCGTAGGGCTGCTTTACCAACAAGGCTATTTTCGTCAAGTAATCGACAAAGATGGGATGCAACAGGCTCTTTATCCCTATAACGAGCCCGGACAGTTGCCAATCACACCGTTGCGTCACCCGAATGGTGAGTGGTTGAGATTAGAGATTGTGTTGCCCGGCTATTCGGTCTGGCTACGCGCTTGGCAGGTTCAAGTCGGCAGAGTAAAGCTGTACTTGCTGGATAGCAATGATGCAGCAAATTTCCCCGCACATCGCGGCATTACTAGCGAGCTCTACGGAGGCGGGCCAGAGTTGCGCCTCAAGCAGGAGTTACTGCTCGGGATTGGTGGATGGCGATTACTCGCTGCACTCGGTATTGAGCCTGAGGTCTGTCACCTGAATGAAGGGCATGCGGCCTTCGCCATTCTGGAGCGGGCGCGGAGTTTCATGAAACTGACCGGACAGTCTTTCGAAGTCGCACTCGCTGTTACGCGAGCGGGCAATCTCTTCACTACTCACACAGCGGTGGCCGCCGGTTTTGACCGGTTCACTCCGGCTCTGATTGAGCAATACCTCAAAAAGTATGCTGAACATCAGCTCGGCATAACACTCCACGATTTGCTTGCACTTGGTCGTCTGAACCCGAACGACCCATCCGAAAGTTTCAATATGGCCTATTTGGCGATTCGCGGGAGCGGAGCCGTAAATGGCGTGAGCCGTCTGCATGGAAAAGTGAGTCGGCACCTCTTTGAACCCCTTTTTCCGCAGTGGCCACTGGACGAAGTGCCGGTCGGGCACATAACGAACGGGGTTCATGTACCGACTTGGGACTCCGTAGCGGCCGATGAACTTTGGACAAATGTTTGTGGAAAGGATCGCTGGCTAAGGGCGACGGAAACCCTGGAACAGGACATTCGCAGTATTCCCGACGCGAAGCTCTGGCAACTGCGCACCGACAGCCGCAAATCTCTCATCGAATATGCACGCAAACGATTATGCCGGCAAATGGCCGCATCGGGTGCATCCATTGAGGCAGTTAACAGGGCGAAGCACCTGCTGGATCCGGATACCTTGACGCTGGGCTTTGCACGACGCTTCGCAACCTACAAGAGACCGGATTTACTGTTGCATGATCTGGATCGACTGTTGCACATACTCACTAATAATCCACAACGTCCGGTGCAGATAATCCTGGCGGGAAAAGCACATCCGGCGGATCAGGCAGGTCGCGCACTGATTCAGAAATGGACGCAATTCATTGGCCAGGGCACGTTACATCCACCGATAATTTTCTTGGCCGATTACGATATGTTGGTAGCCGAGCGTTTGGTGCAGGGTGTGGATGTTTGGGTCAATACACCCCGACGACCGTGGGAGGCAAGCGGAACAAGCGGTATGAAGGTGCTCGTCAATGGAGGTATCAATCTATCCGAATTAGACGGTTGGTGGGCGGAAGCCTACACGCCGGAAGTAGGGTGGGCATTGGGGGACGGCGAAGAACATGGCGATGATCCGGCTTGGGACGCTGCTGAAGCGGAAGCGCTTTATAACCTGCTTGAACATGAAGTTATCCCGGAGTTTTATAACCGCAACCAGGAGGGGATTCCGACCGCTTGGGTAGCGCGGATGCGGGAAAGTATGGCACGCTTAACGCCGCGTTTTTCCACAAACCGTACTGTGCGCGAATATACTGAACAACACTATCTCCCCGCTGTCTCAGCCTATCGTGAGCGTATGGTCAATAAAAGTGCAGTGGGTGTGCAGATCGTTAATTGGCGGCACGATCTGGATCAACATTGGGCCGCACTACGGTTCGGCGAAGTAAAGGTTGAGACTAAGGGGCAACAACACGTATTTGAAGTGCAGGTCTACCTCGATGACCTCGACTCAAATGCCGTGCGAGTCGAGCTATATGCCGATGGCATCAATGGAAGCAGTTCGATCAGACAAGAGATGGCGCGCATCAGCCAGCTGACGTACTCGGTTGGCGGGTACCTATATAGTGGGGCGGTGTCGGCAGCCCGACCATCGACAGATTTTACCGCGCGAATAACTCCATGTTACCCCGGTGTATCAGTACCTTTGGAAACAGCCCACATCCTATGGCAGCGGTGATTTTTACAGAAACAACACCACGAAAATTCATATGGAAAATGTCCACGCGGCAGATTATCTGCAACAGGCTTGGATACAGCACAAACAATCATCAGCGATGTACTTATTGCAAATACAAAAAACGGCAACTCAACATCATAAAGATTGGGAAACATTAAGCGTCGCTAAACTCAAGGCAAACAATTGTGTCCGAAACAAGATATCCCACTCTCGAAGTATTATTGTCCAAGGTGCGCGATTGCCGTGCGTGCGAGCAATATCTGCCGCTCGGCCCGCGTCCCGTGCTGCGCGCCAGTGAAACGGCCCGTATTCTGATCGTGGGGCAGGCGCCCGGCGCGCGTGTGCATACTACTGGCATCCCGTGGGATGACCCGAGCGGAGAGCGTCTGCGAACGTGGATGGGGATAAATAAAAATATTTTTTATGATCAGTCGCATATCGCGATCATCCCAATGGGCTATTGTTATCCGGGACGAGGGAAGGGGGGCGATTTACCGCCGCGCCGCGAATGCGCGGAGTTATGGTTAGACCAATTGCTGGCCAAGCTACCTCGGATTGAACTGACTTTGCTGGTCGGCCAGTATGCGCAGCGTTACTTTCTGGGCAACCGCCGCAAGCGCTCTTTAACGGAAACAACCAGAGAATGGCAGGAATATGCTCCGCAATATTTTCCCCTGCCACATCCTTCACCGCGCAATACACCATGGTTTAACAGCAACCCATGGTTTGAGCAGCAACTTTTGCCCGTACTGCGCGCGAGGATCGAAGCACTTCACGCTAGCTGAGTAAACAATAAGATATTTCGTTACCAGAAAGACTGATGCACACACTACCTGATCGGAAAAAATGATAAAGCAAGGCTCTCAACCTATCGTATTGACTGTGGGGCATTCCACACGACCTCTGGAAGAGTTTATCGATCTGCTTAAGGCCCACTCAGTTACAAGTCTCATTGATGTGCGTAGCGTGCCAAGATCTCGTCACAACCCGCAATTCAACGGCGACACATTGCCGATCGCACTTGAACTTATCGGAACCCGCTATGCGCACGCTACCGGCTTGGGAGGCTTCCGCCGCGCGAGCCCGGAGTCTCCGAATATGGGTTGGCGAAATGCTTCATTCCGCGGTTATGCGGACTATATGCAGACTGCCGAATTTGCAGAAAATCTGACGGGCCTGATGGAACTGGCAACGCATGAACGGGTGGCGCTGATGTGCGCCGAAGCTGTCCCGTGGCGTTGCCATCGCTCGTTAATTGCCGACGCGTTGTTAGTACACGGCATCCACGTCGAGGAAATTGTCAGCAGAGCGCGCCTTCAGGCACATGCGCTAACTTCTTTTGTCAAGGTAGATGGCATGACAATAACTTATCCACCTTATGAGATGCCCTCCTGATTCTGGTTCGCGATCGTTGATACTGTTAACAACAGCACGGCGCTATATCGCGACAAGATACTGGGTGTGGCTCAATTGGCATATCACAGATCGCGGATGTATTTGAGATTGGTCTTAAACGCGTCCCAGACTTCGTTCATCCGTCCTCCCAGCGCCAGCTTGGCCTGCGACTGTATATAACGGGACATTACGCCGACCGAGGTGTGCGGCGGCAGAGTCGGTACATGTGAGTTGGTGAACACCTCGACCAGCGCCGGACCGTTATGCAGCAATGCTTCCTTGAGAGCCTTTTCCAGCTTGGCGGGATTAGCGATCGAATAACCGCGGATGCCACAAGCCTCGGCCACCATCGCGAAATCGGGATTGATCATCTTAGTCTGCCAATCGGGCAAGCCGGCTACCTGCATTTCCAGTTCGACCATACCCAGGCTGCGATTATTAAAAACGATCAGCTTTATCGGCAGTTTGTATTGGGCGATGGTCATCAAGTCACCCATGAGCATCGAGATACCGCCGTCGCCACAAAATGCGATGACTTGGCGCTCGGGTGAGTGCAGGGCGGCGCCGATAGATTGCGGCATGGCATTGGCCATGGACCCGTGCGAAAAACTACCCATCAGCGTGCGCTTCCCGGTGCCGTGCAAATAGCGCGCCGCCCACACCGTGTTCATGCCGGTATCCGCGGTGAAAATGGCATCGTCGTCGGCTAGCCGATCAATCATCGCGGCGACAAATTCGGGTTTGATCAGGTTTTCTTCGCCGGGATCCGCGGCATGCACGCGATGATCTTCATCCACTTCGGCATAGTCAGCCACGCAGGCATTGAGAAAGCGGTCATCGGTCTTGGGATTGATTAATGGCAGCAGCGCCCGAAGTGTAGGGCCGATGTCACCGCACAGGCCCATGTGCAATGCAACCCGCCGCCCAAGCCGTTCTGGCTTGGTGTCGATCTGTACGATTTTGACCGAGCTGTCGAGAAACTCCTTCCAGGGGAAATCGCTGCCGAGCATGAGCAACAGCTTGCCGCCGGTGATGGCGCGAGCGCCGGCCTTGCTGCCGAGCAGACCCGTCAACCCAACTGCATAACGATTGTCGTATTCCAACATCATCTTGGCCTTAAGGGTATAGGCCATGGGCGCATTGAGCTTATCGGCTCAGTTCGATCACCTCGGTACGGGCATCAGCACAGCCGATGCCCGCATAGATGCCGATGTCTTCGGAACTATTGATCAGCTCCGCTAATAGCTGGATTTCTACATCGGAGGGACGCAGAACCGACTGTGGCCGATACAAGCCGACACACAGCGCGTCATCATCGGCGTTGCACGTCATCAGATCGCCAGAAAAAGCGCACACACCCACGCCCTTGCGATTCCAGGCGTGCTGAAGCGCCTGCTGCAACATCCGCGGCAATTGCTGTGGTGTCGTCGCCACCTCATTATAGTAACTGCATCCGTCGAACATGTGCAGGTCGGTGGATTGAAAGCTCTCAGTACCGTAATCATCAGAGGTAATGGTCGAGGCCAATGCCAGAACCGGCGCCCCCCAGCGATGAGCGTCATAGAGACCGTTGATCAGATGAACATGGCCTGGCCCGGCACTACCAGCGCAGCAACCAATCCCGCCAAGCACGCCTTCAATCATCGCAGCATAGGCGCCGACTTCCTCATGACGGACGTGAATCCAGTCGATGCTGCCATCGCGGCGCAGGGCGTCGTTGAAGAAATTCAGGCTGTCGCCAGTGACGCCATAAATGCGGCGGATACCAGCAGCCTTGAGCATTTCGACCAATTGTTCAGCCACGGTGCGGCTCATACGATTCTCCTGACGGATTTACGTGCGGCAATCTGGCAATGAATTCAAACAGAGGGCAGCTTAAAGAATACACCAGGGAAACATCTGACTGACATATTTCATATTTCAGAAATCCAATGACATCGCTTACATTTCACGGTCAGTGCCAGAGCGTGGCGAATGTATTCGGCATCGATAGTTTCATGTTTTAAAGGGTAAATTAAAAACATTGAGCTTTCTGTACGTTATCGCACATAACACATGCAGAATTGCGGAGATAATTATAATGAGGCATCAGTACTTTTGAGTCATTGTTCAAGTTTTATTCCTATAATTAAGGAGAAGTGTTATGCACTTCGATCGAAAAAAATGAATGTAGAAGAAACAAAACTGAACGGACTGAATTTCGCGACAGGTGTTGCACACTCCGTTGTGACAGAAGGCGAGATGTTACTCGGGCATGCACATGGTGAACCTGTTCTGCTCACGCGATCCGGCAACGAACTGTTCGCCATTGGTGCTTTCTGCACACACTATGGAGCGCCGCTGAATGAGGGATTGCTGGTGGGCGATACTTTGCGTTGTCCTTGGCATCATGCCTGCTTTAGTTTGCGTACCGGAGAAGCGTTGCGCGCGCCAGCGCTCAACCCGATTTCTTGTTGGCGCGTCGAACAATTAGATGGCATTGTATATGTTCGTGAGAAGCTCGAAATTCAAGGGCAACAACCCTCTCTAATCGAGACTAGCCTGCAAGGGCCGATTATTATTTTAGGAGGTGGCGCTGCTGGTAATGCTGCTGCGGAAATGCTCCGTCGGGAGGGTTATGTTGGTCGTATCACGATGCTGAGCGCTGATGAATCCGAGCCTTGTGACCGCCCCAATCTTTCGAAAGGTTATCTTGCAGGCACAACACCTGAAGAATTCAATCTCCTCCGATCACCAGAATTTTACAGGGAGCATGACATCGATTTGAAGTTGAGCGCTCGAGCAACCACGATCGACACAGCGAATCGGTACGTGCAGCTAGAGAATGGTAGCCGGTTTACCTATGCTGCCCTGCTGCTCGCCACTGGCGCCGAACCTGTTCGGCTTGAAGTCCCTGGTGGAGATCTTCCTCATGTATATTATTTACGCACACTAGCCGATAGTCGCGTGCTTATCGCCAAGGCCCTGACTTCACAACGAGCAGTAGTAATCGGTGCAAGCTTCATCGGACTGGAGGTAGCAGCATCACTTCGAAATCGTGACATCGAAGTACATGTGGTTGGACGAGAGACAAATCCTATGGAGAAAATTCTGGGAGCGGATGTCGGAAAGTTCATCCGCAAACTCCATGAAGACCATGGCGTGACGTTCCATCTCGATACGACTGCTACCTCGATCGACGCTCATAGCATCACATTGCAGAACGGAGAAATAATTCAAGCCGATTTTATCGTGGTTGGCATTGGTGTACGTCCATCAATCGCACTTGCGGAACAGGCAGGATTGGCCACGGATCGTGGTGTCACGGTGAACGAATACCTTGAAACGAGTGTTTCGGGCATATTTGCGGCTGGTGATATCGCACGCTGGCCAGATATGCTTACCGGTGAACACATCCGTGTCGAACACTGGGTTGTTGCTGAGCGTCAGGGACAGACCGCGGCGCGCAATATGCTTGGACAGCGGGAACGTTTTGACGCTGTTCCATTCTTCTGGACCGAGCAGTACGATTTTGGCCTTGCTTATGTCGGCCATGCTGAGCAGTGGGACAAAGCCGAGATCGACGGGCAGCTTGACGCTGATACGCGAAACTGCACGATCACATATCGTCGCGGCGCCAAAAAATTGGCAGTGGCTACTGTTCACCGGGATTTGGAGTGCTTACGCGCGGAAGTCGAATTTGAAAGAAATCTAGCCAAGAAAATGTGAGTAAAATTTCATGAGACCAGAGTTCTTAATAATCGTCATTTTCATAAAAAATTAAATTTGGAATGGTGGAAACAATGACCGCTTTTTTTGGAATAGATGAACATAATTCGGAAAAGTTTTTTAAGCAGGGAGTGGTATGCATAGATAACTCGATAGAAAGGAAAGCCGTTTTATTTAAAACATTCCAGAGGATTAGGACTGAAGATATAGTTTTTATTAAAAACTTTACTCAAGCTGGACTGAAAGTGAAAGCTGTTGGAGTTGTTTTATCCAATTTTCCTATCGAAAATGAACTGGAAGTGTGCATTCCGGTTGAATGGATATGGAAAGGCGAGAAGTTCATGGAGCAATTTGGCGAAGAATTAGCTCACTGTCGCGATACCCTCTATGAAGAATATAATACTTTGGTACAACGAGAAATAATAGATTTATTGCCCGCCAGATTCCAGTTAACTGAAGAGTGGTAAAGCTTGAATGGATTATTTCGGAAAGCGGACGAGCCATTTTTTAATGGGTTTTATGAGCTTTATATGTCAATGGTTCTATCAACTCAAAATCATTAACTGTCAGACCAAGTCTTAATAACATCAAAGCAATGAATCAACTCCCATTTTTTTCATTGCTTACCCAGGTAAGGTTTTCGACAGGAAGTGTACGCTCGGTATAAGTAAAATAGGAAGGTGTACCTTTTCCCCCAGTATCTCTGAAAACAAAGTTAATTGGCTTTTTCTCTTCCTGCGACGTTTTGAGCACTGAATAGAACGCATCTAGCGTTTCTATCTTCTTTCCATTGACGGAATTCAACATATCCATTTTTTCAATTTCATTGAAATCCCCCAGTGAGCCTGCTTCGACGAAATAAACGGCAATCTTGCCCGGATTGAAATCATCTCGTCCCATATAGGGCGGAGTCTCGCAAAGAAGTACGCCAGAAAACATAATACAAGTTTTGTCGTTAACTTTTTTTACGGGTTCCAGTTTTCCATTAATTACAAGTTCTTGCCCCTCACGCTTGATTCGTAAAGCAACATTACCCAATCTTCCGCGGAGGGCATGAATAAGTTGGGTTTCATTTTCGACGGACTCGACCACATCCGGCACACCAATGATTTCGTCACCTGCCCGAATATCAAATTTGACAGGATCAATCAGGCTACGGGCAATTTTGAGCTGCATTTGCTCGTTGGGTGCCTTGAAAAAAGCCAATGGCAAATCAGGGGGCGAAGGATCTTTCCCTTCACGCAACAGTTCTAGCACGCGACAAGCATATTGCATTGGCACGGCAAAGTTGCTGTTTTGGGAATCGTTCATACTGGAAGTATTTATCCCAACAATACGACCAGAAGATAGACTGATCAACGGTCCACCCGAATTTCCGGGGTTGATTGGAGCGTCAGTTTGTAGCATTTCCGATTCATATTTAGCGGTATGTCCAGATATGATGCCGCGCGTCCCAGTAAATTTCAAGCCGTTGGGATGACCGAAAGTGCCCACCGTACGGCCAACTCCGGGCAAGTTTGTACACTCTAATTCAGGTAAGGCTGCGGTAGCCTTTTGCATTTCTTCATTAATACTAATAATGGCCAGATCAAGGAAAGGATCAACATAAACTTTTTTGGCTGGGACGAATTTCCTGCCAAAAAATGCAACTTCCAACCGTGCTGGTGAGCGTGACACCACGTGGGCATTGGTCATAATCCAGCCACGCTTTGTATCCACCACGAACCCGGCTCCGAACGCAGTACCTTTTTTATCGCTTCCAAATGGAATAGTTACGGCTTTCCTGATTTGTACTGTGTAGTGCTGTGCCTTTGAGAAGACATCTTCGTCGTTCTCAGCATGGGCAGAAATTACGCTGATCAAAAGAAGGCTGGCTATTATTCCAATTAAGTTAAGTTTCATTTTTGTCTCGCTAATAATGAATATGATCCCATTTATACTGGGAATATAAAGTTATTTAGTTTTGCGGACTATATCTACAATCACTTATATGAATAATCCAGCGGCATCTGGATGGTAAGAAAAAAATCTTACTTGCATTTGATCCCATCCATATTGTTTTTCGTCAACCTATAACAATACTTTAGAGTATTTCAAATGTGAAAATAACGGTACCGTTAATGAGATAGTGGAACAGACGAGCCGCTCGGTGGGGGCGGTAATATGAAAGCGTCGGAGGACGGCGGGGGTGACGGGACGCCACTAGGAGGCGGAGGCACAGAAGCACCGGCAGAAGGCGATAGCGAATTGCTCGGAGTGGGTGAAGATACATAATTGCTCTGCCTGACAGGCTGCCGCGAATAATCCAAGCGCCCCGATACGGGAACACGATGGCCTTTCGCATACATACACTGCTGATATCCGAAATCGTAACGCTGCTGAAGGTTGAACCCTGAACTTTCACCCGTGCCCATTCCTGCCATAGAACCAATGAGCAATCCAGAACCAGCACCCACACCTACGCTGTTATGGCCGCCAAACAATACGCCCGCAGTAGCACCGATTACAGTTCCGATCACCGCGCTTCTTACGCCACTATCAGTCGCTGCTGCATTTGCCGTGCCGCCCCCTATCTGAGAACTGGCATATTGCCTGCAATCGACATCATCCAAGCGGAATTGATCAAAGTTTCTCCCCGTCCCCGGCAGCACAAGTACACCGGGGCCGGTCGGTACCGACGCGCAACCACCCAGTACCAGAACTGCCGCCAGTACAAACGAGAGCCGCAATGTAAGCGTCATGAGGCAGGTGCATTATCTGAAGCAGGTTGACCGTCTGAATCAGGCGCGGGCTGAGGTGCGACCCGCAACCATCCTCCTGGACATTGGTTAACATATGGATAGTAGGCTTTAGCATCAACGCAGTAATACCACCATGACTGCTGAGCATCTTGCGACGAATCATTCGGTATTTCTTGTGTCGCGACCTGTGGTTCGTCGCTTCGCTCGATGTAAGTCACTGGCGCGGGTTGCATCAGCGGGTAATAAGCGGGCGCAGGAGGATAATAATAGGATGCCCCATAGTACGGGGCTCCGTAGTATGAGTACGGATAAGATCCGTAGCGGAAACCAATCGGTGCACCCAAGTAGATACCAACGCTCCTACCTCGATTCCAGCCACTGCCTGCGTACCTGCCGCCGCTAAAGCCTGGACGACCTACGCCTGCACGACCCCCACCACTAAACCCAGGCCCCCCTACGCGACCTCCGCCTGCGTGTCCGCCACCACTAAATCCGGAGCCACCACGTCCTCCCGTTGCCTGTCCACCACCGCTCCATGAGCCTGCCGCAAACGCCATTTCGCTCATCAATGTTCCAACCGACAACATTGTGATTACAGTTAATGACAGGCTGATTTTGGATGTCTTCATTATGTCTATATCCCTATAATTCAGCATACGTAATAATCCGATTTGCAGAATTGCAACCTCATACGCTTAAGAAGCGATCCCACTCTGGTGTTCCATAAAACACATGACCCACATTAGAGACAATGATCATTGAATCCAGTTCCAAACTATCCCGTGATAACTCTAAAAATTTTGAATATATATTTAATAAAAACGCATATCTTCAATGATCGTTGACAAATACACAGATTTAATGTTGAAAACCATTCTCAAAATAAGTCTAAATTTCTCCAAGCATGAAACGAGCCTGAAAGTGACTGTTATGTACCAAACTGTCTCATGACACCTATTCTAAAAAGGTCTCGATCGTTTTCTTCCGTAAAGGTGGCGACTCGACTAAAACTGACAAGGCCTTTCCATTTATTGGTAATAAAGCGTTCGACCTGAAGTGTAATCAAGCCGTGCAATTGAAAATTGTCCGATCCTCGTTGATTAGTCGCTACATAGGGTCCAATACCCGCGCTGGCAGCCCAATTTTCATTCAGGGGTTGTACGAACCATCCTTGGACAGCTACGCCATTACGATCCACTCGAACATCGTCGTCACCTTCCATAATTCCCGCAATCGAAACCCCCCAATGGCTACCGTAATATTTTTTTGCTTCGACGCAAAATCCCGGGACGCCCTCTGATCCTCTATGATTGGTTTGGGCAATACCTCCAGTCACTCCAAGCCAAATCGGATTCCCAGAGGACCCTAATTGAATGCTTGAAGGAGCCTGATCAAAGTATTTTCCGACACCCACAAGCAAGGCAATTGAGGAATGTGCGCCTGGCATGGTGACATGGTTTAGTGCATATCGCATATGCAACCCTGGAGAAAATCGTTCAATATCTACCAAGGCCGCAACTGAAAGCAAAGCCCCCAATTTTACATCATTGATTTCGACCCCCTTGATTGTTGTGGTATTCATACTAAAGTAGGGGCCGAGTCCAAGTTCTAAATTTAGTTTACGGTTCAATTGATTCCTGTAAACCATCTGAGCTCCAAACCCATCTCTATGATTATTATAAGGATGTCCTTCGTTGAAATGAATAAAGTCAAAACGAAATTTTTCATTCTTTAAGAAAAACTTATCAGAAATGAAAGCGGGGATATTAATTTCTTTGCCAAATCTTAATTCAAAGGGTTTCCATTGCATGGATTTATCGCCAGTTAGGTCTCCACCATACGCGACCCCATTCCCTAAAGTTGCCGACGCATAAGCATTGTTGTTATTTTCAATAACCTTCGAGTAAGAGGCATCTTGCGGGACATGCGTCTTTTCATTTTTACTTTCATAGCCTTGACTAAAAGCCATGAAAGGAAACATTAGCAGACCAAATAGAGAAATATATCGCATTTTTATTAAGCGGCCATATTCTGTTTAAGGGGAATACTATTTTGTACGTAAATTATTTACATAACCAACAATAACTTATTTTTTGATAACAATCATTAGGGTATCCACGTTAAATGGACATGCCTTTTGCGCCTCACCACTTTTACCAAACTTTAACTATATTTAAGAAATTAATAGTTAAAGTTTCATTATTTCAGTTATTTCAATGCCTTTATGTACGCTAGCGTACTGACTTTATCTAATTATACGACTAAGGTTCAAGCGGCTAGAGGGGCGGTGACATTGGTTTTGATTCACTACATATTGCAACCTGGAAAGTTGTTTCCGCCCGTGTTGAAATATGCATTAAGCCTTAATCATAAGTTTACAAACTGTGAGGAGTCAAAATGCATTCTCAATCAGTAAACGCCTACGTTTTAATTTTAGATGCCATTTCACCGAATCCATCATTCATTAAAATCTACGACTGAATCAGGAGATACATCATGAGATATATAATGTTACGTTACTTTAGGCAGTTTTTGGGAATCCTCGTTACATCACACTCGATCTTCAATGTTGGCTACGCTGACGAACCGGCAAAAACGACCTCGAGCTATGCTCCCGTTGTCATTAAAGAGAGCTTCCCTGACGTACTGGCTCGGATGAAAGCCGAGAAGCCTGAAGTGATGAACCGGCAGATGGATTTGCTAAATAGGCGCTACGACCTGAACGACCGCTCCCCTAACCGCATCACAATGTCCCGTGGTAAGTTAGTTCAAGAAGGAGTACGGATCAAACTGCCGAAGGGGATGCGCTGGGAGAGCCTCGCGGCAATGAGCCCCGAAGAAATTCGTGAGAAAGATCTATTTCCGGCGGGTTTCTTTCCGCTTCCTCATCCAAATCACCCAGAAGGTGGCATGGTCTTTCCCAAGCTTCTAATCGACGAAATCAAGAAGCAAGAGGGGCGCGATCTCACGCGCTTCGATTTAGATTTTGATCTACCGGATCGTTTTTTACCCGAGTTCCCTGCGCCCATATACTTGACTACACGGCCTGACCTCGGTGACGTCTCGCAGGGCAAGCTAGTCACTATGGACAATTATTACGAATTATTCAACGGAATATTAAATCCCAAACAAATTGAAGGACTAAGGTTGTTGCTGACCGCCTTCCCACAGCAACAGTTCAACCAGACGGAAGATCGACGCTCCGTTCGTCCGAGCCGGGGGGTTGCCTGCTTCGATTGTCATGCCAATGGGCACACCATTGCTCCGACCCACTTGGCGGGGGATGTCCGTCCTCAGGAATTCCGCCATCGTCTTGATACGCCATCCTTGCGCGGTGTGAACATCCAGCGGTTATTCGGCTCGCAGCGGGCACTCAAATCCGTAGAAGACTTCACCGAGTTCGAACAGCGCGGGGCTTATTTCGACGGTGATCCGGTAATCGCTACGAAAAAGGGCGTTAACGTTCTCGAACGTGGCAGTCAGGTTCATTTTATGGCGGAATTTCAGGAGCTTCTGGATTTTCCGCCTGCTCCGAAACTAGGGATTAACGGCAAACTAAATCAAAATAAAGCCACCGAGTCAGAAATGCGTGGGCAGGCACTATTTTTCGGCAAAGCTAATTGTGCCAGTTGCCATTCAGGCCCCTACTATACTGACAATCTCATGCATAACTTGAAAGTAGAACGTTTCTTCAAGCCACGCATGATAAATGGTCGCATGGCCAGTGCCGATGGTCCGATTAAAACCTTTCCGTTACGCGGCATTAAGGACTCCCCACCCTATTTACATGATGGACGACTACTCACATTGGAAGATACTGTCGAGTTTTTCAATCTAGTGCTGGAGACCAATTTATCGGTTTCAGAAAAAACAGATTTGGTCGCATTTTTGCGGGCGCTTTAAAAAAACTGATCAAGAAACAGACTATCGCCCGCTTTATTTGATTGATTTGCCATCGATATTTGTATTGGTAGTTCAAAAGGTGCGGGGTCATGGTTGGCTTGGTGTCAGGCACGGTCAACCTTACCCAAGCACCTTCCTTTTGGATAATATTTATGAAATATAAAGACTATTACAGCATTCTTGGCCTCGAACGAACGGCTACTACAGAGGAAATTAAGAAGACTTATCGCAAACTCGCGCGCAAGTATCATCCAGACGTTTCCAAAGAAGCTAATGCTGAGGAAAAATTCAAGGAAGTTTCCGAAGCTTATGAGACTCTCAAAGACTCGGAAAAGCGTGCCGCTTATGATCAGCTGGGTAGTCATCAATCGGGGCAGGACTTTCGACCACCCCCGGATTGGGGGAAACAATATGGTGGCGCGCCCTTCTCATTTGACGATATCGATTTATCTGATCTCTTTGCAGGGCTTACAGGGGGTAGACCCAATTCAAATCAGCGAGGCAGCAATATTCCGGTGCCAGGACAGGATTATGAGGTTACGGCCCACATTACTTTAGAGGATGCCTATCAGGGCACGATAGTGAATCTGAATATAAACGTTCCCGAATACGATGAACATGGCCACCTGAATCGCGTGTCGCGAGCATTCAAAACACGAATTCCCAAAGGGGTTGTGGATGGGCAAAGGCTTCGTCTGCCGGACAAGGGCGGTAAGGGTTTCAACGGTGGACGCAATGGAGATTTGTATCTCAATATCGCTCTACACCCGCATTCGCTATTTCGCGTCAGTGCTCATGATCTTTACCTGGATTTGCCAGTGACACCGTGGGAAGCGGTACTTGGCGCCGCCGTGGAAGTTCCGACACTGGCCGGACCCGTTCGCCTCAAAGTGCCGCCGGGTACCCATGCCGGTCAAAAACTGCGGCTCCCCAAGCGCGGATTGCCCAAGCCGCACGATGGCGAAGGCGATCTTTTCGCGATCGTACAAATCGTAGTGCCTACCGTGCTAAGCGAGCGAGAACGGTCTATTTTCAAAGACTTGGCGGATATCTCAACGTTCAATCCACGCGGACATTTTGAACAGGAGACAAGCCATGAAAATTGAACTCACCGAAGTACTCTGGATAGATCAATATCAAAAGTTGTCGCTGGCAGATCTCTCCAAGATGTCGGGTTTGTCGGAAGTGGAGCTTAGCGAACTGGTGGACTGCGGTGCCATTGTGCCGGTCAATACGGATTCGGCAGAATGGATTTTTGATGCAGGCTGTCTTGTTGTGGCCAAAACAGCATGTCGCTTACGCAACGATTTCGAGCTTGATACACAGGGACTATCTGTAGCTCTGACTCTCATCACTCGAATTCATAATCTCGAAACCCAATTACACGACCTCCGCACGCAACTGCCAGGACGAATTTTTAGCACGTCCTGAATCTGTTTTATTTTTCAGTAAATTTCAGTGACTGCTTCTGCTTACCTATTCGCATAAGCAGGAAGGTATGGCCGCACTAAGGAGGCGTTATGACTCCACCATTAAATGGATCCCTCTCCATCAGGACAAGGATGCATGGATAAAACAAGGCGAAGACGTACTGAACTTCTGAAATTATTTCAGTCAGCTCCCTGTTTTCCGCGGAGGTGAAACAGACATGACAGACGGATAATCAGACGTTTCGTCGCTCGTGCGCGTGACCGAACGCAAATTGACAAACCGCTATATCAATTTGTATACTACGCCCCTATCGCTCTATCGTCCGGTACAGCGAAATATTTAGGGGGAAACATGAAAAAAAGAATGGCGCTAAGCATCGTCTGCTTGACATTACTTTATATGACGAGTTTGTCCGTCGCCGTAGCAGTACCGTTGGTAAACAACCGCCAAATCGATATTGCGGTATCGAACGACAACGGCGCGCAAAATGGCGCGGGGCCGAATGACACTTATTACATCGACGCGCCCGGCGGCGGGCTCAACCAGTTGCACATTTCAACCGACGGCACGATCGCCGGTCTTTTCGGTCAGGTCACTACAAAAAATATCGACACTTCTTCCACATCGGGAAGTTTTTACGTCACAACGACAGGCGGCCGCGGATTCAATGACTCTCTTATCCTGATGTTTTCCATGACCGGCCCGATCAACGACGACTTCAGCCTTAAGATTAAATCCAGCGGCTATCAATGGACAGCAACAGGATCGGCACCCGTCAACCCGGCATATGTATCGGGCGCTATCAACGAAGTGTTCACGGCGGGAGATTTTATGTATGGTCCGCAGACCGCAAAGCCTGGACCGGGCACCTTGGGCGTGTGGTCATTGCCGTTCTACTCCGGCCAGAACATTAACGATCCCGCGACTGCGCAAAATCTAATGTTCATCGATCTTTATCTCGGTAACACCAGCGACCGTTCGAGCATCGATAGCGGCAACGCCAAAGTCGAGTTCGAGCTAGACGGCATTTATGGCAGCACGGCCGCCTTTAATGTTTACAGCTGGGCGGCGGTCGCGGCTATCGGGAACGGAACGATCAACTGGACGAACAGGTTATCCACCAATCCCTTGGAGGCAGGGCAAAGCGGCTACTCGATCAATACCTCGGCAGTTGAGGCGGTACCGGAGCCAAATCAATTCGCGCTAATGGGAGCCGGATTTTTCGCGTTTGCGCTGACACGCCGAAAACGCTCTGCATAAATAGGTTACAACACAGCAAGAAAAAGGCCGCACTTGTGCGGCCTTTTTCTATGTTCTTTCGACTTAGTCGATCGCTTGAATTAATCGCCAAGAACCCCGCGGATAGGTCAGCACCGCCGCTGCCGCCATAAGCGGCTGATAAAGAGCAACTCCATTTTGAAATAAATGGAGCTGTATCTGGAGGGGTAACTGTCGGGGAAATTAATACCAACGATGCGTCTTTGCACCTGACGGTGTTCACTTATAGCTACCTGCGCCTATTGGGGAGTTGGGATATTGAACGTGATACGCTAAACAAGACAAAACACGCGGTCTCTAGCGTATCTGTACAAATAATTCAACGGAACACGGATTCAGAGGCATGTCAGTGGGCCTTGAATCCGCTAACCATAAACTGGAAACAATGCAAAAAGAATCAGCGACTCAAGGTGCTATTCAATGACTTTTCCAATTCTGCGGCAGGTCTGAATCCAGAAACTAGAACACCATCCGCAAAGATCAATGCCGGGGTGCCATTTATGTTTAATTTTTGACTTAGTTCCATTAGTTTCGCGTTAGGAGCATCGCATGTTCCGGCAGGCGGTTGTACGTGGTTCAGCATCAGATTGTCCCACGCTTTGACTTGATCCTTGCTGCACCAAACACCCTGTACCTTTTTGTCGGAGCCAGGGAATATGGATAGCATGAATAAATAAAGTGTGACGTTATCCACATTTTTCAATTCACTTTCCAGCTTTTGGCAGAAGCTACAATTCGGATCGCTAAAATAAGCCATCTTCCGCTGACCATTGCCTTTAACTCTTTTTACTGCAAGATCGAAGGGCAGGCTGTTAAAGTCTATCGCGAATAATTTGCGTGAGCGCTCCTCCGTCAGGTTGCGCATGGTCTTCAGGTCAATGATGTTGCCGCTAATGAGGTACTGTGCTTTCTCATCGGTATAAAACAGCTGGCCTTGCGCCACCACTTCATACAGGCCCAGAATATTGGCCTTGCTGGCTTTGTCAATCTTGCCAAGCTGTGGATAATTCTTTTGCAGAATGTCTTTGACCTTGGCTGCATCGGCATGAGCATAAGAAAAGGAAAGCGCGGCAAACAGTACCAGAAACAATTTAATCATGATGAATTCCTGAAGAAGTTAATTGAGTGCGTGGCGCGCCAGCATTTTTTTCAGCGGTGCAATACGGTTGGTAGCCGCAAGACCAACGTTGCGCACGGCGCGCAGCAGCGGATTGCTGTTATTGAACAATTTTTTCAGAACATCAGTGGTGAGCAGCATGGAAAGAACATCTTCCTTACGCGCACGTTCATAACGACGCAACAAGTGTATATTACCGCAATCTTGTTGTGCGTCACGTTGTAGCAACACTTGCGCCAGCTGGCGTGCATCACGGAAACCCAAGTTGACCCCCTGTCCTGCAAGAGGATGTATGTTATGCGCGGCATCGCCCACCAGCGCCAAACGTGGCTTAATGATTTGTGGCAGGTTCAAAAAACGCAACGGGAAAGCGGCTGGTGGGGTGACCAGTTGCAGTGCGCCCAGGGTATGGTGCGAGGCAGCCGCAACTTGTGCGCACAACTCTTCATGCGACAGTTGCAGCAAGACCTCTGATTTCTCCGGGCTTACCGACCACACCATTGAAACCATGTGCTGCGGCAATGGCAGCAAGGCGAGAATGCCGTCCGGCTGAAACCATTGAAAAGCCGTGGCTCGGTGTGATTTTTCGACTGTGAAGTTCGCAACTACGCCATGCTGATTATAAAGTGTGGGCGGTGCAACGATACCGGCCTGTTGTCGCACCCAGGAATTCCCCCCATCCGCGCCGATCACCAGTTTTGCCTTGAGCGTCCGCCCGTCTTTCAGTTGCAGGTACGCGGCATCATCATGCCAGACCAGGCTGGCACAGTGCGCCGGGTGAAACAGGGTTAAATTGTCCTGCTCTTGTAATCCTTGCCACAACACTTGCTGCAGCAGACGATTTTCCAGGATGAACGCCAACTCCGGCACGCCCAGTTGATAAGCACTGAAATCAAGCTCCATGTCCTCATCGCCAAAAACGCGCATGGTTTCGACCGGCTGCACACGGTTCATATCCAGTTGTTGCCACGCATCGCATTGCGTAAGAAAGGCAGCTCCGCCGGGACTGATAGCATACATCCGGTTGTCCCAGCCCTCATTAGAGAAAGCGGTGGGTTGGGTTTCCACCAGAGCCATGTTCAACCCGCTGGACTTGAGCGCTGCGGCCAGACTGGCACCAACCAGACCGCCGCCTATAATCAGGACGTCGAATGTCATCGCTAAAATATTTTTTCACTTCTGGACGAGTGATGATAGCACGGGACGTTTGATTAATTTATAATCCGCCTCCTTTCGGAAAATGTCATGCGCATCGGTCCCTATCACCTCAAGAACAACCTGATCGTTGCCCCCATGGCGGGGGTGACCGATCGTCCATTTCGCATGTTGTGCAAAAGTATGGGCGCAGGCATGGCGGTGAGCGAGATGGTGTCTTCCAATTCTTTGCTCTACGGATCTGAAAAAACCAAGCGGCGCGCCAATCACGACGGCGAAGTCGATCCCATCTCGGTGCAGATTGTCGGTGCCGATCCCAAAATGCTGGCGCGAGCCGCACAATATAATGTAGATGAAGGTGCGCAGATCATCGACATAAACATGGGTTGTCCCGCGAAGAAAATCTGCAACGTGATGGCCGGTTCCGCGCTGTTGCAAGATGAAGTGCTGGTAGCGCGAATATTAGAGGCTGTGGTAAGCGCGGTGGCCGTGCCGGTGACGCTCAAAATACGTACCGGCTGGGATAAGCAAAACCGTAATGCAATTCGTATCGCCCAAATCGCCGAGGCGAGCGGCATTCAGGCACTCGCCATTCACGGCCGGACTCGTGCTTGTGCTTACACCGGCGATGCGGAATATGACACAATCACCGCAGTAAAAGCCAACGTCAACATCCCGGTTATCGCTAACGGCGATATCACCACCCCGGAAAAAGCCCGCTACGTTTTACAGCAGACTGGCGCGGATGCCGTGATGATAGGGCGCGCCGCACAAGGGCGTCCGTGGCTATTCCGTGAGATCGAGCATTTCATCAAGACCGGCACACATCTACCCGCACCGCAAGTGGACGAAGTGCATCGCGTGCTGCTTAAGCATGTGTATGAACTTTACGCATTCTATGGTGAACACACGGGCTTGCGCGTGGCGCGCAAACATATCTCCTGGTACACAAAAGGCCTGATTGGTTCTGCACACTTTCGCCATCATATGAATCAACTGGAAAGCAGCGCAGAACAATTAATGGCGGTAAATGATTTTTTTGATAGGCAATTACAGGGCGGCGAGCGCCTACAGTACGTTGAGGAGCTGGCTGCATGAAAAAAGAAGAGGATTGTTTGTTAGGAGAGAACGACGTTGCGAGATATGTGCGCAAGGCAGTAGACGATTATTTTAAGGATCTCGATGGCGAGAACCCCTCATGTGCAGTGTATGACATGGTGATGAATTGTGTTGAGAAGCCATTAATCGAAGCCGTTCTACAACATGCGGGCGGCAACCAGACGCGAGCAGCCGAATTATTAGGCCTTAACCGCAATACATTACGCAAGAAAATTCAGCAACACAGTACTCCGAGCCAAACTTCGAACTTGCGGCCAAATACCCGTCCCGAACGAAGAGCTGTTCAAAGGTCTCAACTGGTTAAAACGAACGAAGAAAAAAATTAACTATGGCAGCAATCAAACAAGCCCTCATCAGTGTGTCGGACAAGACCGGTGTGCTGGAATTCGCCAAGGGTTTGCATCAACTAGGCGTTACCATCCTGTCCACTGGCGGCACAGCCAAGATACTTGCCGACAATGACATTCCGGTCACGGAAGTGGCCGATTACACTGGCTTCCCCGAGATGCTGGATGGACGCGTGAAAACTCTGCAACCGAAAGTCCATGCCGGCATTCTGGCGCGACGGGATTTGCCGGAACATGTCGCCACATTGGAGAAGTACAGCATTCCGACTATTGATCTGGTAGTGGTGAATTTATATCCGTTCGGCGCTACCGTTGCCCAACCCGATTGCACAGTGGCCGATGCCATCGAGAATATCGATATTGGCGGACCTGCCATGGTGCGGGCCGCAGCGAAGAATCATCAACATGTAGCCATCGTCACTGACTCGAAAGACTACGGTACCATTCTGACCGAAATGCATGCTAATGGCGGCGCGGTTTCCAACGCCACGCGTTTCGATCTGGCGAAAAAAGCTTTCTCGCACACTGCCGCATATGACAGTGCGATCAGCAATTACCTAACTACAATTCACACCGACGGCACACATAGCGAGTACCCGACACAAATCAACTTCAACTTCGCCAAAGTGCAGGACATGCGCTACGGCGAAAATCCACATCAAAATGCAGCCTTCTACCGTGACCTGAATGCGGTGCCGGGTGGCATTGCCAATTACACCCAATTGCAAGGCAAGGAATTGTCCTATAACAACATTGGCGATGCCGATGCAGCGTGGGAATGTGTCAAGACATTTGAGCAACCAGCCTGCGTCATCGTCAAGCACGCCAATCCGTGCGGCGTAGCCATTGCCGATGCACCACTCAATGCCTACAAGTTGGCTTATACAACGGATCCCACCTCCGCATTTGGTGGCATCATCGCTTTTAATCGCGAGCTGGATGCAGATACCGCAACCACTATTATGGCCAATCAATTTGTTGAAGTGATTATTGCGCCTTCATTTACCGAAGCAGCACGACAGGTCATTGCAACAAAACAAAATGTGCGTTTGCTCACCGTGCCACTGTCCAAGTCGCACAATCAATACGATTTTAAGCGAGTGAATGGCGGCTTACTGGTGCAATCACCTGATACTTTGGACGTACAAGCCGAGCAATTGCGCGTGGTTACCAAAGCACAGCCGAGCGTTGAACAATTACAGGATCTGCTGTTCGCCTGGCGCGTAGCGAAGTATGTGAAATCAAATGCCATCGTGTTCTGCAAAGATGGACACACGCTAGGCGTAGGCGCCGGACAGATGAGCCGGGTAGATAGCACTCGTATCGCCACAATCAAGGCAAAAAATGCAGCTTGTAGCCTGGTTGATTCAGTCGTCGCATCAGACGCCTTCTTCCCGTTCCGTGATGGCGTAGACGTACTGGCAGAAGCGGGGGCGAGAGCAGTCATCCAGCCCGGTGGCAGCATGCGCGATGAAGAAGTTATTACAGCAGCGGATGAACATGGGCTGGTGATGGTGTTTACGGGTTATCGACATTTTAGACATTAGAAGCTTTAACCTCAGAGACAGAAGCCCGCCTTACTTGCTCCATGCTTTTTGTCGATCTGACCTCTATGACAAATTTGGGGTTATGTTATGAAAATTCTGGTTATCGGGAGCGGTGGTCGAGAACACGCACTGGCATGGCGTCTGGCGCAAGCCACCAAGGTACAAAGGGTGTATGTCGCTCCAGGCAATGCCGGTACCGCGCTTGAAAGCGGCGTGGAGAATATTGCCATCACAGCTATTCCAGATCTCATCGCATTCGCACAACGCGAGCAAATCCACCTTACTGTAGTCGGCCCGGAAGCACCGTTGGCAATGGGCATTGTGGATGACTTTCGTGCCGCTGGTCTGAAAATTTTCGGCCCTACCAAAGCGGCTGCACAACTGGAAAGCTCCAAAGATTTCGCCAAAAATTTCATGGTGCGCCACCATATTCCAACTGCGTTTTACCAGACCTTCAGCGAAATAGCGGGCGCATGTGCGTATGTTGAAAAACAGGGTGCGCCCATTGTGATCAAGGCTGATGGTTTGGCTGCAGGCAAGGGCGTGGTTGTAGCCATGACAGTACGGGAAGCTCATGAAGCCATAACCATGATGTTGTCCGACAACAAGTTGGGGGATGCCGGCGCGCGCGTGATAATCGAGGAGTTTCTGGTCGGCGAGGAAGCCAGTTTCATCGTCATGGTGGACGGCAAACATGTGCTGCCACTGGCGACTAGCCAGGATCATAAACGGCTACTGGATGGCGATCATGGGCCCAATACTGGCGGCATGGGCGCATATTCTCCTGCACCGGTGGTGACACCAAAACTGCATGCGCGCGTGTTGCGCGAGGTGATACTGCCAGTGGTGCAGGGCATGGAAAAAGAAGGGATAACTTACACCGGTTTCCTATATGCCGGTCTTATGATAGACCCTCAAAATAATTACAAGGTGCTAGAGTTTAATTGTCGCATGGGTGATCCAGAAACCCAGCCGATCATGTTGCGCCTGAAGAGCGATCTGCTGGTGCTACTGAATCATGCAATCAACGGCATGTTAAATAAGGCGGAGGCGGAATGGGACAGACGCGCTGCGCTTGGTGTGGTACTAGCCGCTGCCAACTATCCCGACATGCCGCGAAAAGGCGATGTCATTACCGGCCTGCCCAAAGCACAGGAAGATGCACATGTATTTCATGCCGGCACCATCATGCAGGATGACAAAGTAGTCACCAGCGGTGGACGTGTGTTATGCGTTACTACGTTGGGCGATAGCGTGAAAATTGCGCAGCGCCGTGCTTATCAAGTTGCCGAGAATATTCATTTCGAGGGCTGTCAAATGCGCCACGATATTGGCTATCGCGCTACCCTACCCAGGAAATAGCAACCTCTTCAGAAAGTTGCTGTTTCAATCCCATAAAATATCGATATAACTTGGGCTTTTCTATATACAACCGCGCGATGCAGCATCTGTGAAGACTCAAGAAATGCGTGCATGGGTGAGTGATAGTTCATCTGCAAATAAATACGAAACCAATTGGAGAAAGCATGGATAGTGCCGCAGTCAAAAAATTCTTGTTCGAGTTACAAGACAGGATTGTGACTCGTTTGGAACAGGTGGACGGCAATAAATTTCGGCGTGACAGTTGGGATCGCCCGGCAGGTGGCGGCGGCCGAAGCTGCATCCTCGAGGAAGGAAACGTCCTGGAACGCGGCGGGGTAGCTTTCTCTCATGTAACGGGCGACAAGATGCCTCCTTCCGCTACCGCACATCGTCCGGAATTGGCAGGATGCACATGGGAGGCAATGGGCGTGTCATTGGTATTCCACCCGCGTAACCCTTATGCACCCACGGTGCATATGAATGTGCGCATGTTCATGGCGAAAAAAAATAATGGTGAAATCGCATTCTGGTTTGGCGGCGGCATGGATTTAACCCCCTATTATGGTTTCACAGAAGATGCCGTGCACTTCCATCAGACTTGCCAGAACGCGCTGGCGCCGTTTGGCAATCATCTCTTTCCAAAATACAAAAAGTGGTGCGACGAATATTTCTTTCTCAAGCATCGCAAAGAACCGCGTGGCGTTGGCGGTATCTTCTTCGACGACTTGAGCGAACCGGATTTTGCTACTGCTTTCGCCATTCAACAAAGCGTCGGGAATCACTTGATTTCCGCCTATGTGCCTATTCTTGAACGCCGCAAGGACACGCCCTACGGTGAGCGTGAACGTGACTTCCAGCTTTATCGGCGCGGTCGTTATGTCGAATTCAATCTGGTAATAGACCGTGGCACTATCTTCGGACTGCAAAGCAATGGGCGTATCGAATCTATTCTGCTATCCATGCCACCACTGGTGAAGTGGCGCTATGACTGGCACCCGGAGAAGGGCTCGCATGAGGCGGAGTTGTATGAGAAATTTTTAGTGCCCAAGAATTGGGTGTAGATTTCGCTGTTAGTTATTGAAGTTAGTTATTGAACCAATAATTGCAGCGCAACTAACTTGATCGGTTGCGAACGTCCTCAAGCGATGCGTCCGCCGCTAACCCGCTCTATCCCCGCCAGATCACACGCCGAGAACACTACGTCGAACCCCGCCTGCTGCAGCAATTCACGAACCTGTGCGGCTTGGTCGTAGCCATGCTCAAGGAGCAACCAGCCACCGGTTTCAAGATAGCCTGGAGCATGAGCCACCAGATGACGGATGTCGTGCAGGCCATCGCTGCCGGATACAAGCGCGGATATTGGCTCAAAGCGCACATCACCCCGCGCCAGATGGGGGTCGCCAGCCGCGATGTAGGGCGGATTGGATACAATGATGTTAAATTTTTGTGTCGTGAGCGCCTCAAACCAGTCGCTATGTATGAAAGCTGCATTGGCGATGGCCAGTTGCTGTGCGTTTGCGTGCGCAACCGCCAATGCCGTAGTGGAAGCATCGCAGCCCAGCACCTCAACATCTGGGCGCGCATGGGCGACCGCCAGAGCAATTGCACCACTGCCTGTACCCAGGTCGAGCACACGGCACAAACCCTGCTGCGGAATACGCGACAAGACCAATTCAACCAGTAATTCAGTTTCTGGACGGGGAATTAGAGTAGCGGGCGTCACCTTGAACATTAACCCGAAAAATTCGCGTTCACCCAGCAGATAGGCAACAGGCTCTCCTCGGAGGCGGCGCTGCAACAATTCATGATAAGGCGTTTGCTCGGCTTCGTTCGGATAGTGCTCGGAGTGCGCCAGCAACCAGGCGCGCGGGACTTTTAACACTTGTTGCAACAAACACTGTATTTCGATGCGTGCGCTGCTGGGGTTTATCGCCAACGCCTCAGTCAGACGTGCTGCATCCTGAAGCAAAACTTCTTGTATGGTGCGCCGAAAGTTCAGCTGCTGCCTTCATTCGCTAGCGCCGCCAGCTGCTCTGCCTGATATTCCGACATCAATGCATTGCACATCTCGCTGATGTCGCCATCCATAATGTGATCCATCTTGTACAGTGTAAGGTTAATGCGATGGTCGGTGACACGGCCTTGCGGAAAATTGTAAGTGCGTATGCGTTCAGAACGATCGCCGCTCCCTACCAGCGACTTGCGCTCGGCGGCCTGCTTGGCGTGAGCGGTACGCTCTTCTTTGTCCTTGATGCGTGCGGCTAGAACTGCCAGTGCTTGGGCCTTGTTTTTGTGCTGCGAACGGCCATCCTGGCATTCCACCACGGTACCCGTAGGCAGGTGTGTTATGCGTACGGCCGAATCAGTTTTATTAATATGCTGCCCGCCCGCACCCGAAGCGCGGAAGGTGTCGATGCGCAAATCGGCAGGATTCAACACCACATCGCTGACTTCATCCGCTTCCGGCAGCACTGCCACGGTGCAGGCCGACGTGTGAATTCGGCCTTGCGTTTCGGTGGTGGGCACACGCTGTACTCTATGCGCGCCAGACTCAAACTTGAGTACTGAATATGCACCCTGCCCGACTATGCGTGCGATGATTTCCTTGAAGCCACCTTTTTCGCCACAACTTTCGGAAATGACTTCAACCTGCCAGCGGTTACGTTCGGCAAAACGCGCATACATGCGAAACAGGTCGCCGGAAAATAATGCCGCCTCGTCACCGCCTGTGCCCGCGCGGATTTCGAGAAATACGTTGCGATCATCATTGGGATCCTTCGGCAGCAACTGCCTCTGCAAATCCACCTCGATCTGCTCCAGCCGTTCCCGCCCTTGCTTCACCTCAGCCGTAGCAAATTCGCGCATTTCCGGGTCATCCGCCATTTCCAGTGCGGTTGCGATATCATCAGCGCAAGCTTGATGGGCATGGTACAGCTCCACCACGGGATCCAGCTCCGCGCGTTCGCGATTGAGCTTGAGATAGCTTTCCATATCGCGAGTGGCATTTTCGCTGCTTAACAGACGGCGGACCTCGTCCAGACGCTCGCCCAATTGGGCGAGTTTAGTGGCAATGCTAGGTTTCATTCGGGGGGGCGCATGTGATAAATTCGGTGCACCATATCAAGGAAAGCTTCGCGCTCTTCGGCTTGAACATGGTTCAGCGCATGGGTTGGCGCGTGCAAAAATTTATTGGTAAGCGCATTGCTCAAAGATTCCAGTACCTTTTCCGGCTCTTCGCCTTTGGTCAGCAGGCGCAAAGCTTTTTCCATCTCGTGCCGACGTTGGCGTTCAGCATGATCGCGCAACGCGCGAATAGTGGGCACTACCTCACGTGATTCCATCCAGTGAATGAAATCCACCACACCAGAATTAATAATCACTTCGGCTTCTTTCACCGCACCCTGACGTGCATCCAAGCCATCGCGCACAACTTCGGCCAAATCATCAACGGTATACAGGAACACATCGTCTAGTTCGGCCACTTCGGCTTCTACATCGCGCGGAACGGCGAGATCGACGATGAAAAGAGGACGGTGCTTGCGCGCCTTAAGGGCGCGCTCGACCATGCCCTTACCCAGTATCGGCAGCGGGCTGGCGGTACTGGTTACGATGATATCGTGCTGTGCGAGTTGTTCCGGCAATTCACTCAACGTGATCGCATGTCCGCTAATGCGCCGCGCCAACACTTGGGCACGTTCCAGAGTGCGATTTGCAACGGTAATATGCTTAGGCAATTTAGCCGCGAAATGCACGGCATTCAGTTCGATCATCTCCCCCGCGCCAATGAGCAATACACTCTGCTCCGCAATGCTGGGAAAAATGCGCTCGGCCAGCTTGACCGCCGCCGCCGCCATGGAAATTAAATTTGATCCAATTTCGGTCTGGGTACGCACATCCTTCGCCACCGAGAAGGTGCGCTGAAATAACTTATGCAGTAGAAAACCCAGCGTGCCAGCTTGCTCCGCATAACGCACTGCCTGCTTCATTTGGCCCAGAATTTGCGGTTCACCCAACACCATCGAGTCCAACCCGCTGGCGACGCGAAAAGCATGCTTCACCGCCTGCTCATGCGGCAAAGTGTAGAGATACGGCTCAATTTCACGAGGCTGTAATTCATGATAACTGGCTAGCCAGTTAATGATCTGCGCCGGCTTGTGCGTACTGCAATACACCTCGGTGCGGTTGCAGGTGGAAAGTATAGTCGCTTCCTTGGCTGCACCCTGTCCGACCAAATCGCGCAGGGCTGGCTCCATTGCATCGACATTGAACGCAATCTGCTCACGCACAACAAGTGGCGCGGTCTGATGGTTAATGCCGAAGGCGAATAATTGCATAGTCTTGAAAAGACCAAAAATTAAACAAGGGCGCAATTATAGTTGCTAGACACCCTCAATACCAGTCAACTAAAATCAAATAAAATTCAGAATTTATGGAATAATTACAACACTGCTGGCTTCAATCGCAATTATTAAAAATTCCATAACTTCTGTAGTGCAGTAAAGAAGCGATTTGTTATACAGAAATAATACAAAATGATGGGAAATAATACTTCCATGCAATACAGAGAAGCACCCTATTGTCAGTTCCGTGACCTGACTTTCATAACCCTGCTAAATTAAACTGATAATGGCTAATGCTAACCTGATATTAGGACTCACTTTGCTTTTAAAGTTCAAGTCTCAGTTAGCCTTGTCATACTGAAGAAAATAATGTGTAATACCATGATGGAAAAAGACAATAAATTCAAAATAAAAATCACCACCGAAGTAAATTATTTGGCCGAACAATCCGATGAAGCCGATAATCGCTTCGTTTTCGCTTATACCATCACCATAACTAATGAAGGCGATACCACTGCCAAGCTGATCAGTCGTCATTGGATTATTACCGATGCCAATCAGTATATGCAGGAAGTGCGTGGTCAAGGGGTCGTGGGTGAGCAACCGGTTCTTCAGCCAAACCAAAGTTTTGAATATACTAGCGGTACAGTGCTTGCCACGCAGGTGGGTACTATGTCTGGCAGCTACCAGATGGTCACGGAGGACGGCACTAAATTTGACGCTCCCATTCCCCAATTCGTATTGAGTGTTCCGCGCGTGCTGCACTAACGCAATGTCACTAAAAACCAGCTACCGTTTCATCGCTCCATTTTATGATGTTTTCCTTGATCGCGCCACTCGTAGCGCACGCCAGCACAGTCTGGCAAGGCTACCGCAACAAGGTGTAGCGCGCGTGCTGCTTAGTGGTGCCGGCACCGGATTGGACTTCCCTTTTTTACCGCCTCGCCATGAATACACCGCGCTAGATCTGACCGGTGCCATGCTGGCGCAGGCCAAGAAAAAGGCTGCCGGATTACGCTTGCAGTGGGTGCGCGGCGACAGCATGGCCTTACCATTCGCTCCAGATAGTTTCGATTATGTAGTACTGCATCTAATCATGGCAGTGGTATCGCGACCGCAATATTGCCTGGCCGAAACGGCGCGCGTGCTCAAGCCCGGTGGTCATATTCTGCTCTTCGATAAGTTCCTGCGCCGTGGAGAACGCGCCTGGGTGAGGCGTGGCCTGACCCCCCTGATGGGACGGCTGGCCACACGGCTCGACGTGGTGTTTGAGGAGGTACTGGAAGCGGTACCGGGGTTGCGGATATTGTCCAATGAACCTGTGCTTGCAAACGGCTGGTTCCGCTTGATTGAATTGCATAAGGATGCCTCTAAAAATTAGAAAAATTCCGATCCCATTCCGCCGCAATTGGCACCATTGCGCTACCTCCTCACGGTAAAATATTACACTACGTAAATGAGCAAAATAGAATAATCGGATAAACTTATTCGATTATGAAAGAAACCATCATCGCTTCTTCGCGCGCGCGTCTACGGACATACCTTGCCGCAGGTTATGCACTGTTTATCATGTATGCCAGCTTATCGCCGTTTTCGGGCTGGCAGGAGCAGGGGTTGGAATTTTCTGCTGTGTTGGCTTTGCCGTTATTCCTGCAATACACTTGGTTCGATGCCGCCGCTAATCTGCTCGGTTATCTACCGTTTGGACTATTGCTTGGACTGGCATTACGTGCGCGCTTCAGCGTAAGCTGGACTGTACTGCTTGCCACGTTGGGCGGAGTAGTACTTTCCGCCATGATGGAATACGCACAAATGTATTTGCCTGTACGTATTAGTTCCAATCTCGATTTGTTCGCCAACAGTAGCGGCACGCTAGCGGGTGCGTTGTTGGCAGTTAGCATTGCGCCACGTGAATGGTTTGCTCTGCACCTGACGCATTGGCGTATGCGTTTGTTTCATGGCGGAGGAGGTGTGAATTTCGGCTTGGCGTTGGTAGCGCTGTGGATGTTCGCACAAGTCAATCCTTCGCTGCCCATGCTTGGCAATGTGTTCATTAGCGAAGTGGCGCGGGCACCTTTCGTCGTGGTTCAGCCTGAGCCGTTTAATTGGATGGAAAGCATGGCGGTACTGCTCAATATGCTGATGCTGGGAATGTTGCTGCTAACCTTGCTGCGCATACGCCGCCAAGCGGCCAGCACGCTGTTGCTGGTATTGTGTGCGGTGGCGGTGGCCAAGTTCACCGCAGCCGCCATACTTCTCAAATCATGGGCATTGCTGTTATGGCTAAACGGTGAGGCCATGCTGGGCATTTTCGCGGGCGTGCTGGTACTGATCTCTGCTAGCCGATTATCCCGCACGCAACTGTCGAAATGTGCCGCACTGGTTGCACTAGGTTATTGGGTGTTGGCACACTGGATAGTGGATAGCGGTGAGCCTTCTGCAGCCATGCGCCTGTACCAATGGAATTACGGCCACCTGCTAAATTACAATGGTTTGTCGCAAACTATTGCATTAGTGTTTCCGTTTCTCATGCTTGGCTACCTTTGGCGCGTTAAAAGTACATCGTAGAGAGGTTGTATAATTAAAATTTATTCTTGTGAGGTCTTGTATGAGCTACTATCAAAAGCATGTTTTCTTTTGCACTAACCAACGCGAAGAAGGCGCGGAGTGCTGCAATAACATTGGTGCGCAATGGATGCGCGACTATGTTAAAGATAAAGTCCAAGCACTTGGACTGTCTAACGAAACAAATCATATCCGCATCAACTCGGCAGGTTGCATGAATCGTTGTGATGAAGGACCTGTATTGGTGGTGTATCCCGAGGGGGTATGGTACACGTATATGGATGAGAGCGACCTCGACGAAATCATCGTTGAACACTTACAGAATGGACGTGTGGTGGAACGCCTGAAAATTTAATGCCCACATTAGAAGAAGTTTCTATCCCCGGCCCAGCGGGTAAACTGGAGGTTGTGGTGCATATACCGGATGTTGCACCGCGTGCTATCGCGGTGATAGCACATCCGCTGCCCACTGTGGGCGGAACGATGGAAAACAAGATCGTAACTACACTGGCCAAGACTTTTGCCGAACTAGGATTCGCCGCGTTGCGCTTCAATTTTCGGGGCGTAGGTGCCAGCAACGGCGAGTTTGATAATGGTAATGGTGAAGTAGATGATGCGCTCACAGTAACGCGCTATGCATTGAGTAAATATGGCGACCTGCCGCTGATCCTATCCGGTTTTTCCTTCGGTGGTTATGTGCAGGCGCGTGCGGCACAGCAACTGCCTCCGCGTCAACTGGTGCTGATCGCACCGGCAGTGATGCGTTATGCGATGCCGCCCGTGCCACGCAACACGCTACTGGTCCATGGTGAGCTGGATGAAGTGGTCTCGTTGACGGATGTTATGCAATGGGCACGCCCGCAACTCTTGCCTATCGTAGTATTACCGGGAGCGGTACATTTTTTCCATGGCCGTCTGGATCAGTTGAAAGAGATTGTGCGTCAGAATTTCCTGGGACAAGCACTATGACTGAGGTGCTGCTCAATAAATTTTATCGCTTACATATAAAACATATACTGCTCGTTAAAGTTTATTTGCGACCAGCCCGCTTTGCGGATTGACTGCTTACCCTCTTTGCAATCTTTATCTCGCTTAAGGTTTTGAATTTATACTTGTACTTTAAAATAAATAAATTATGTTATGGATTAAAGCATTGCATGTGATTTTTATGGTTACCTGGTTCGCTGGCTTGTTCTATCTGCCACGTCTGTTCGTGTATCACACCATGAGCAATGATAAGACCAGCATCGAGCGATTCAAAATCATGGAGCGCAAATTGTTCTACGGCATCATGACTCCGGGTGGAGTGCTGACTGCCATTTTTGGATTATGGCTGTGGATTGGGTATGGTGTAACCGGTGGGTGGATGCACATCAAATTCACACTGGTGTTATTGTTAATCGCCTACCACGTATATTGTGGCAAGCTGCTACACGACTTTAAAACCGATCGCAACACGCGTAGTCATGTATTCTACCGCTGGTTCAATGAATTTCCAGTGCTGCTTATGATTGCCATCATCATTCTTGTAATCGTCAAACCTGTATAAATAAATGCTTGAAAATTTTTTTACACCCTGTCCGCGCGGCTTGGAAACAATGCTAGCCAATGAACTGAATACGCTCGGCGCGCAAGAGGTGCGTACCACCGATGGGGGCGTGCATTTCACCGGCCCCTTTTTGTTAAGCTACCGTATTAATCTACACAGCCGCATTGCCAGTCGCGTGTTGTGGCGCGTGGCGGTAGCACATTATCGCAACGAGCAGGACATTTTCGATACCGCCTATGCGCTGCCGTGGAACGATTGGTTCGGCACCACACACACCATCCGAGTCAATATGACGGCAATTAAATGCCCCTTAAAAAGCCTGGATTTTGCCACACTGAAAATCAAGGATGCTGTGTGCGATAAATTCCGCGCGCTCACCGGCGAACGTCCCAACGTGGATACACATACACCAGATGTCCGCATCCATGCCTTCCTTGAATCCAGCCGCATGACGCTGTATGTCGACACTTCCGGCGATGCGCTGTTCAAACGCGGTGTGCGCCAGTACACCAACGTTGCTCCCCTGCGCGAGAATCTGGCTGCGGGCATTTTACTGCTGACGGGTTGGCAGCCCGGCGTGCCGTTGCTTGACCCGATGTGCGGCAGTGGCACTTTCCTGATTGAAGCGGCACTGATGTCACTTAACATCGCCCCCGGCATTAGCCGCAGTTTTGCCTTCGAGAAACTGAAAGATTTCGACGCCTCCGCGTGGAGCGACATGCGCCGCCAAGCGCAAGCAGCACAAAAACCGGTTGGCGCATTGCCGATTTTCGGCAGCGATTTATATGGTGACGAACTTAAAGCCGCACACCTCAATCTGGAAAACGCAGGCTTGCTGGAAGCGGTGTCGCTCAATCAAGCAAACGTGCTGGAGATTTCCGCACCCGCCGACTATGGCGTACTGGTAGCGAACCTGCCTTATGGCGAGCGCATGGGCGACCTGGAAGAGCTGCAAGAGTTATACCCAAAGCTGGGCGACGTACTGAAGAAAAAATTCGGCGGCTGGAATGCCTATCTGTTCACTTCCGATTTACGCATGCCGAAGTTCATCCGTCTGTCCGTTTCACGCCGCACCCTGCTATTCAACGGCGCAATTGAATGTCGTCTATTTGAATACAAGATGGTGGCGGGGAGCAATCGCACTTGAATAAAATTATATGTGAAAAATTCAAGCCATTGCCATTGGCCAAACAATGTTTCTAGTCCAATAGAACGTTCCGTCAACTCGACACGTACGCTGGAGAAATTAGTGACAATGAGGGGCACAGTGTTTGAACTTTGCCCAAGGGCGAAACATTAAACCTGCTGAAATGAAATTGTTGGGCTGAACAAGCCACACAATATTTCTATGGGGATTTTATTTCACTACTCTAAGTCGCGGTTTGCCAGGAAGCGTGGGTTTATCTGGCGAAGTCGCACTACCACTATCCGTTGGAAGTGTCGGTATAGAGTCGTTTCCCTGAAAGACCAGTCCTTGCCCAGTTTCCTTGGCAAAAATACCAATCACAGCATCTATCGGCACGACCAGTCCATGCGATACACCGCCAAAGCGCCCACCGCAGGTAATCTCCTCATTACCAATATGCAGGTTACGCACTGCATCCATGCTAAGGTTGATCACGATTTCGCCATCCTTAACATAGGCCTTTGGTACTCGCGTCTGCTCACTTACTTTAACTGCCAAATAAGGAGTTAAAGCACTGTCGGAACACCAGTCGTAAATCGCACGTATCAAATATGGTTTTGTGGAAAACTCCTTCACTTCCGCATCGCTTTTTCGGCTGCCGTCATCGCTTCAATATAGGCCGGACGCGAAAACAATCGTTCAGCATATTTCATCAGCGGCGCAGCCTCCTTGGCAAGTTGAATATCATAATAATCCAGTCGCCATAGCAATGGGGCTATTGCCACGTCAAGCATAGAGTATTCATCATTCAGCATGAATTTTTGTTTGGCAAAAATTGGGGCAATCTGGGTCAGACTGTCGCGTACTGATAGACGTGCCTTATCTGCGGTCTTTTGCACTCCACTTTCCAGTGCACCAATGTGACAGAACATCTCACTCTCAAAGCGATGTAAAAATAATCTGGCACGCGCACGCATTACAGGGTCGGCAGGCATCAACTGCGGATGTGGAAATCGTTCGTCAATATATTCGTTAATGATATTGGATTCATACAGAACCAAGTCCCGCTCTACCAGCACTGGTACCATATTATATGGATTCATTATCATGAGATCTTCGGGTTTGTTAAACACGTCGACATCAATGATCTGGAAATCCATCCCTTTCTCATACAACACGATACGGCAGCGCTGACTGAACGGGTCTGTTGTTCCCGAGTAAAGCGTCATCATAGCGCGGCTCACACTTTTATCAGATGACTACGGGCCATCATACGACGCACCAGCAGGAACCCGATAACGGCCAATACTGGGACAATAACAAGAACAGCAAACACTGGCATAGTGCCGGTTCCATTTACGCCAGAAATCCAAACATACCTTTCAAACAACGTTCCGACGATAATACTAGCAGCCACTGTCAAGATAATGGGCGGTGAGTGCCGTGACGGACGCATGGCCAGCACTGTAAATGGAATAATAAATTTAAGAGTTATCATCGACCACCATAGCACGCTGTAGTCGCCATTCTGCATCCCCATCACGCGATCCACTTCGTTGGGGAGATTTGGATACCAGATGACTAAATATTGTGCAAAGAAAGTATATATAAACAGTAAAGTGAATGCGAACATCATCTGCGCGAGGTAGTTGTAAACATAATCTTCAACGGGGCGCACCAATTTGCCACGCGTATTCAATACGTAAATCCACGTCACAAGGAAAGCCATGAACATGTTGAAATTACTAATGAAATGCTGCATGCCATAAATCGCACTGTGCCAAGATGGCACCAGCGTCATCTCAAAGTCCCACGCTATCATAGTGCCGTATAATACAAAAGTATAGGGAATCCAATTTGCAATATTATGAAAGCGTTGCTGATCTTCCTTACTGCGATCACTCACCTCCTGTCGCTTGATGAATACCCAAAAAATGGTCATCACTGCCAGCATACCAAGCACTTGGCGTGTCACCAGAAATGTGTAGTTATGCCAAGCGGGAAGATGATGCCCATGCTCAGTGGCCGTGCTCAACCATGGGAAGGTTTTTTCGCCGCCAACCAATAGTATGATCAACAATACAAACGCTAACGGGAAAAGTGCAAACAGAGATACTGCTAATCGGCGAATTTCATAGCGCCATTGGGCGCCTACCAAGTGCAACACTGCACTCAATGTCACCCCCCCCAGCGCAAGATAAAGCACCACCAAAAAACTAACTGTCAAAACTGACCAATTGCTATACGAAATCATTTGCTGCACTCCCTTATTTGGCTGCGGGCGTTACTGCCACAGCAGATTGCCCATTTTGCAGCACCTTGCGCACATAGTTGATTACATTCCAGCGTTCGGTAGCTGACAGATCATTAGCATACGACGGCATGACCGCACCCCCGAACGTCATATAGCCCCAAATGAAACCATCAGACCGCTCTTTCGTTTGATCAGCTGTCAAGTCAAACGGCTTTAATAATAATTTCGCTCCCACTAATCCATCGCCCTTGCCAGAATATCCGTGACAAGGAGTGCAATAAATTTGAAACAACTTCCCGCCAAGCGCCACTGATTTGTCGTCTGCTGGAATTGGATTCAATTGCTTTTCCGACGCGCCCATATCCTTCACCAGAGATGACACACCGGGAATTGGAACTGAATGTTTTGGATATGGTCTCATTCCAGGATTTTTCAAATCCACACTCTCTTGTGGTTTAATACTAATCTGGTTCGCCATGTCGTCCGACCATGGCCATGCTTGCGCAAACGTAGGTACTAACAGCAATACAATTGCCAAGGATAATTTCATCATTTTCCCGCCTCTTCCTGAATCTCAAGTGCCTTATGCTTGGTAAAAATCGTCTTAAAAATAGCTACTGCCGACTCGTCCCCTTTCACCAAAATACCAATTTGGTCTTCCGATACTTTGGTGCTATATAACGATGACCGCTTAGCTGGCAAGCCTGCGCAAATTAAGAAACCAAGGATGGTGATGAATACACCCCCGAGAATGAACATTTCATAAGTCAGAACGAAATCAGGCGGCAATGGCACAATTGGTTTGCCACCCTTAATTTGGGAAAAGAAGTTAGCCTGCGCGCTCGCAACCAGAAAAAAAGCAAGCAAACCACCCATACAGGCTCCAATTAAAGTAAACCATTGCACATGGACTGGCTTGTCGCCCAACACTTTTTCAACTTCAGGATGCTCAATGGGTGACTTGAGTATCAAGTCGTCCATGTTAAACCCCTTGATATTGGCCGCGCGCAATTCAGCAATTACAGCCACGGCCTCATCAAAATCGTTAAACAGTGCCAGTAAATGACGTTGGCTCATTTTAGTACTCTCCCTTCACAGCAGGTTTGTGCTTCATCGCTAGACTACGGTGATACACCATTTCTTTGACTTCATACATAGAAACGGAAGGGAATACCTTGCAGAACACCATAAACAATAAAGTGAACCAGCCAAAGCTACCAAATACGATACCCCACTGCACTAAGCTTGGCCATTGATCATGATCCCAAGTCCAGGGATAGTGGCCGTGAGCGAAACTCGGCGCTATAATCATCCAACGTTCCAGCCACATACCCACGTTAAGCAATATCGATACTACGAACAATATTGGAAGGTGGGTCTGGAAACGTTTAAATGCTAGCATCAAAGGCAAAATGGATCCAAAGAAGATCATTGCCCAGAAGAATGGGGCATAAGGGCCAGTAGCCTTAAAAATTAATTGATCCTTGGCTGTCTGGTCATGCCCATACCATACTGAAGCAAACTCAATCAGATTGAGGTAAGTCCACACCATTGCAATAGCGAAGGTCAGGCGTACCAGCTTCTTCATAATAGGCAACGTCATGTACTCTTCAAACCTGAACACATATCGCAAGATAATAAAAAGCGTGATGATCGCCGCACAACCGGAATATAAGGCACCCGCAACAAAGTAAGGAGGGAACGATGTTACATGCCAACCGGGCATATTCGACATAGCAAAGTCTGAAGCCACGATGGAGTGCACTGACACAGCCAGTGGAATCAGGAAGCAAGCTATAGTTAGATAGGTGATTCTGAAGTTTCGCCACTGGCGATCAGTTCCTTCCCAGCCAAGTGACATCACCGTGTATAATTTCTTACGCCAACCCGAATGGATATTGTCACGGCAAATTGCCAGATCAGGAATCATGCCGACGTAAAGAAAGAGAACGGAAGAGCTTAAATAGGTGGCAATCGCGAACATATCCCATACTAGCGGGGACTGGAAATTTGGCCATACCCAACGCTCATTAGGGTAAGGCATCACATAATAGACCATCCATAAACGGCCTAAGTGCACCAGGACGAACAAGCCTGCCGTCATCAACGAGAAGGTTGTCATTGCCTCAGCGAAACGGTAGATTGGCTTACGCCAATCGGCATGCATTAAATGCAGAATCGCCGACAGCAAAGTTCCAGAATGGCTCATGCCTATCCAAAAAATGAAGGTGGCAATGTACAAACCCCAGACATGAGAGTTGTTTTTATTGGAAACACCCATGCCAGTCTGATACTGGTAAATTTCGCTTCCCACCGCCACACCTATCATGGCAAGTGCGATAAATAAAATCACCCAGTACAGCCTTCTTGGACTCTCCAAACTCTTGAGCACATCTTTGTTAATCTGTGCCCAAGCTATATCTTCGCGTATATCTTTTCCCATTGCTCTATTTCCTCCCCTTATGCTTGCGTGAAAGTAGCTTCAATGCCGCTTCCCACGCGGCATCCCCATTACGCTGCTTAAATAGCGCTTTCACGCAACTGCTCCAGATACATCACCGACGGATAAGTGCGCAACTCTTCCAAAATGCGATAGCCACGCAGTTTGACAGCCTCTTCTGCTGCGTCCTTTGCTTGTTTATCCTTATTTAGTTCAACCTGTTGCGTCATCCACTGTTTACCAACCTTAGCCAAGGGGTCAACCAGATTACCAAAAGATATAGCTCCCGTCGGACAAACTTGCTGACAGGCAGTCTGCACTTCACCATCAAGTACACTTCGTCCTTCGCTACGTGCATTGCTCTTGGCGACAGTCAATCGCTGCACACAGAACGTACATTTTTCCATCACACCCTTGCCACGCACGGTCACGTCTGGATTGAGCTGCTGATTCATCGGCTCCGGCCACACATTAGCAGTAGTTGGATAGTCATACCAGTTGAAGTAGCGAACCTTATACGGGCAGTTCGCGTTACAGTAACGTGAGCCGACGCAACGATTGTAAACCTGCGAGTTCAGACCATCCGCCGTGTGGTTGGTAGCACCTACTGGACATACCGTTTCGCACGGTGCAGCCTCACAATGCTGACACAACATAGGTAGAAACTGCGCCCCCTGATCGGCAAATTCGCGGCCATCATTATCCCAGTAACGTTCGATGCGTATCCAATGGTGGGAATGCCCATGTGCAAATTTCTCCTTGCCAACCACGGGCAGATTGTTTTCTGCATAACATGCCACGCTACAAGCATTACAGCCGGTGCATGAATCCAAGTCTATGCTCATCGCCCATTTGTATTCCCGGTGCGGCCTGTCGTCCGACGGATGCTGTTGGCGGAAGTCAGACCAGTTTTCTAATAAGTTGGTAATGGACACCTTTTACACCTCCTTCGAAAGATTCACTTTATCAGATGACATCCTTACCGCTATTTTTCTGCCCATCTGTTGGCCACCGGCAGGGCCTTCATCTTTAACGATGATCACACGCTGCCCAGCCTTGCTGACTTTAACGCGCGTCTCGTGCATTGCCAACTCTCCGGTTTCCTTGTCGAATACGGGATCAAGAATCTTGAAGGCATTAACACCGACACCCTTTGCATAACGTCCCATCGCCTCATGACCATAGCCCAACGGCACTGAAACTACATCGGGATGAATACCGGTAAATACATAGACCTGCGCCTTAATAGCACCGCTTTTTGAAGCCACTTCAACAATGTCGCCTTCCACAATGCCCAACTTGGCGGCGGTCTTGGGATGCATCTCCACCCAACTATCCCACACGATAGTAGTTAACGGATCCGGTGATTCCTGCAACCAAGGTTCATTGGCATTGCGGCCATCACGTAAGCTGGCGCTCACTGCAGGAATCAGGTGCAACGGATACGTACTATCTTCTACAAACGGAGCTGGCACCACCAAGCCATTGACGGGTGCATGACTGGATATATTGACAGGTGCGCCTACTAATTTGACCACACCATGGCTTAAAGCAGCCTCCCAAAATGTATCGTCGTCCGCATTCGCACCACCCAACGCGCCCTTGTTCGACACCATTGCATTACGCAAGTAAGAATAAAAATCTTCATAGCCTTTATATTCATCTGGCCGGCGTTGTTTGAGCAAGGCAAGCAGGATGTCACCCATGCCCAGTGTACCGGGGTGCAATTTTTCCATCAGCGGTTGCCGAATATTTAGTTGCGCACCTTCCGCAATATATTCCGGCATGACCGTTCCCCAGTCCTCCAGAGCAGAATTCAACGGCAGCACCAAATCGGCCTCTACTGCGGTTTCATCCATGTAATGAGCGAACGCCACCTTAAAAGGTACTTTCTTTAAGTTTTCTTTCAGTTTCATGGACGCAGGTGCAGTGAACATTGGATTTGCACCATAGCTGAATAACACTTTAACCTTGTCTTGCGCCATATTGTCATTGAGTGTCTGTAACGCCAAGCGGTTGCCAGTAGTCGGCGCTATTTGCGGAAATGGTATACCAGAAGGTGCTTCTACCGTCTTACCGACATTGCCTAATACTTGATTCAACAAAGCGATAGCGGTGGCATTCTGCGAACCGTGCGCATAGCCCTCGGCCGCACTACCGGCAATTATTAAGCTAGGGCTACGCTCCTTAAGTAATGCTGCAAGCTTGCCTATATGTTCAGTAGACACTCCGGTATCTTTGCTTACCCGGTCTGCGGTGTATTCCTTTACAGCAGCAGCGACATCTCCTGGAACAGATAATCCTGCTGCAGCTAGCACATTAATCAATCCCAGCGCGAGGATGCCTTCAGTGCCAGGACGTATAGCCAGCCAACGATCCGCATTCGCACCAGTTAATGTCATCTTGGATTCAACCTGCACCAACACCCCGCGCTCGCCATTATCAGCCTTGCGGAAGCGAGCATACTGCTGGGAGAAATGCACCGGTGAGACCCACGCACCGAGGAAATCGGCTCCGAATGAAAGAATAACCTTAGCCTTGTCTAGACGTAACCGCGGCATCTCTACGCCATAAGCCTTTTTATTAGCTGCACGCATAACTGACGGTGCAACTGCCTCATAAACATAATGATGACCAGAGCCCAGCGCATCTAGATAATTTTTCAATAATGCTTTGACATGTCCACTAACACCACCGGTCAGGAAGGCGACATTCTCTGCTTTCACACCACCGACCTTTTCGTTGATTAACGCCAGCGCTTTTTCCCATGTTATCGCTTCACCTTTATCACCATTGCGCAACAGCGGTTCGCGGATGCGATCTGGGTTGTAATGCGCCTGCACTCCGGCCTGCCCTAAACCGCACATTTTGCCGTTATTAATGGATGATTTTGGATTGCCTTCCAGCTTAAGCACGCGACCTTCTCGCACTCGCCCCATAATGCCGCACCCAGCATCACACTGCGCACAAGTCGAGTTAAAGTATGTGCCAATACTAGGAATGATATAGTCCGCCGTCTGGACATAGGAAGTTACAAATTCCTTTCCATCCTCAACTGAGGTATTGCCACATCCGCTTAATGCGACCGTCGCACCGCCCCACCCCAGCACCTTCAAAAAATCTCGCCGATTAAAACTGTTTTCAATCATTGCTGATACCTCTTGGAAATCTTTATCTTGTGAACGCACCGATTACTTATGACACTGCCAGCAGTCGTTCGGGCCGTGAGTCGTCTTTGTGGATGTTGCATCTACCGGATGATCTTTCTGATGACAGCTCACACACCAACCCATGGAGAGTGACTTTTGGCGACGCGCGACGGTCATTGTTTTCACATCGCCGTGACAATAACCACAAGCTTCCTGTACCGGCTTGTTTTGCGCGAAAACAAAACGCTGGATGTGACGCTCATGGTTGAATCGCACGAAATCAGGAAGGTCATGCACCTTTTTCCAAGGCACTGCTTTTTTAGCTTCCCAATATTCGAACAATTTCTTGATACGCGGGGTTTCCCGCACCGACTCGATGCTTTGATGGCAACCAATACATTTCTGCAACGGCGGAATGCCTGCCACAATGCTACGGCGTGCATAAGTATGACAGTACATGCAATTTATCTGCATGCCGCCTTTTGCAGCATCACCAGCGTGACGGTCATGGGGAAACTCAATTGGCTGTTCGACCTTAGGACCCAAGTCGTCAGCTGTAGTGAGGGGCTGCACCGCATTAGCGGCATAGCTGCCAGCGGAAACAATCAATCCAACAAGCAGAACGGACAAACGTAAAAAACAATACATCGTAAGTAGCTCCCCCAACAAACAAATTAGACTGCCGACCAGAACAACATCGGCATGTATATCACATTTACAACAGGTAATTTAAACGATGCAATATCGCTTAAGTATTTACATACTTACTTATTTGGTACATACCCCTCCACAAGGGATAGACGCGATAAAACGACGGCATAATGTCCAGTTTGGAAAATAAAGTCAACAGTACAAAATATAGTACGCTAACTTTTGCACAATAATTTACATAAAAATTATATATAAACATAACATTACATTTTTTATGTCTATTGTTTTTTGCATAAAGAATAACTTTTGCGCATGCCACACTTCTAATAAAACGAAATCCATCTTTAGCTTGCGATTGTTGGTATGCCCCAAAGTCAATCCACCAAGCTGGAATCAAGTGCTATAGACCCGGCACGATTTATAAGTGAACTTTTCTTGATTTTCGATGTCCATGGAGTATGGAAAAAGAAGATGCCCGCAAGCAGTCGCGAGAAGTACTGCATGAACGACGCAAGCAAGTCATTCGTATGCACCGCAAAGGTGTGGCGGTGATGGAGATCGTGGTGCAAACGGGACTGAGCTGGACGGCAGTCAATACGGCGCTGCGGTTGTATAAGGCTGAAGGTTCGGGGGCACTCAAGCCCGGCGTTCGGGGTAAAAAACCTGGCAGTGGACGTCGCTTGACGGTTAGCCAAGAGCTGGCGATTCAACAAACCATCTGCGACAGACGCCCCGAACAACTTAAGATGGATTTTGCGCTATGGAGCAGGCCCGCTGTGCGCCAGCACATTGAGCTGGCGCACAGTATCAAGCTGTCTATTCGGGCAGTAGGCAACTACTTGGCACGTTGGGGTTTTACACCACAAAAACCCATTAAAAAAGCATACGAGCAGCGGCCTGAAGCCGTCCAGGCTTGGCTTGATGAACAATATCCGGCCATTGAAGCCAGAGCAAAAACAGAAGGTGCGGAAATTCACTGGGGCGACGAGACGGCGCTAGTCAACACGGATGTCAGAGGCAGGAGCTATGCGCCGGTGGGCAAGACACCTGTGACGTTCGCAGTAGGCGGCACGCGCCACAAGCTATCGATGATTGCGACGGTAACCAATCAGGGTAAAACGCGCTGGATGATTATTGATGAGGCATTTAACTCCGACAAGCTCATTGAATTTCTGGAGGCGCTCATCAAGGATACAGACCGCAAGGTGTTTCTGATACTGGACAACTTGAGAGTTCATCACAGCAAACCTGTAAAGGCTTGGGCTGCCGAGAACGCACAGAAAATCGAGTTGTTCTACTTGCCCAGCTACAGCCCTGAACTCAACCCCGAAGAAAGACTGAATGCAGATCTCAAGCACGTCATCACTTCAAAGGTGCCAGTGCGCACCAAGGCAAAACTCAGAGCTGCTGCGACTGATCACATGACCATGCTTGAGCAAAACCCCGAACGCGTGCGCCGTTATTTCGGCGACCCAAAAGTCGCCTACGCGGCTTCATGAATAATTTGTGCCGGATCAATAATCAAAAAAATCGGCAGACGTCAATCAAAGCAGAGCACATGAAATTATTTAGCCGTAGCCGATTTTCGCTGTCCCCGTAGCATTAACACCAAGCCCACAATCACCATTGGCAGACTGAGCCATTGGCCCATGCTAATACCGAAACTCATTAGACCAAATATGCCGTCATCTGGGTTACGTGTATATTCAACAAAGAAACGGAAGCTGCCATAACCGAGAAGGAACAAACCAGATACAGCACCTACTGGACGCGGCTTGCGCGAATATAGCCACATAAGCGCAAACAGAACCAAGCCTTCCAGTATAAATTCATAAAGCTGAGAAGGATGGCGCGGCAGATCATCCACATTGGGGAATACCATCCCCCAAGCCACATTTGTGGGTCGCCCCCATAATTCAGCATTAATAAAGTTGCCGATACGCCCTGCACCCAAGCCCAATGGCACCAGCGGGGCTATAAAGTCCATCAATTGCAGCCAGGGAACTTTGTGCTGACGAGCAAAAAGTGCCATCGCCACCAATACGCCTAGAAAACCACCATGAAATGACATACCACCCTGCCAAACCGCGAGAATTTCAAGCGGGCGAGTTACATAGTAACCGGGGTTATAAAACAGCACCTCGCCCAGCCTCCCACCCAGCACAACACCAAGAATGCCGTAAAATAAAAGGTCATCCATCATTTTGTCATCCCATCCAGGACGATTAAGAGTGCGAATGCGCGATTTCCCCAGCCATAAAAATAGCATAAAGGCAAGTAAATACATCAATCCATACCAGTGTACTGCAAGAGGGCCAATGTGTATGGCCACAGGATCAAACTGGGGATGGATGAGCATACTGAGTGATTTATCTTAACGATGATTTTAAGATCAATATTATACGTGATTTAATATCACGTTTATCCTGGCACGCAGCAAATAGAATTTGCTACGCTAAAGCAGGATTTGTCAACGACCAGTTAGAGATATGCGTTATTATCAACACTGTCTAGTGCCTTACAGTTTGCAAACGAGATGGAGTTGGTTAAAATGGCATGGGCAGCAATGTCTAATTATAATTTAATTGTAAGAAAACTTAATATAATGGAGCTTAAGAAAATGAAATCTATCATCGTTAGCATGGTTGCAGCAGCAGGCCTGATGGCAGCAGGTAGCGTTTTAGCAACTGATATGCCAGAACTGGCCAAGAAAAGCGGCTGTACTGCTTGCCACAAAATTGATACAAAATTAATCGGTCCAGCTTGGATGGATGTTTCCAAGAAGTATAAGGGCGTTAAAGAGTATTCTTATTCGCCAACTGGCAGTGCTAGCCCCGACGCCAAGAAGATGTCATTGGAAGAAGGTCTGATCATGAAAGTATCCAAGGGTGGTACTGGCAACTGGGGTACTGTACCAATGACTCCTAACGCTCCTGCTGTAAAACCTGAAAACATCAAAACACTGGTTCATTTCGTTCTTGATCTGGCCAAGTAATAAAGGGATTAAATTTCTCTTAGCAGAAGTCGGCGTCAGCCGATTTCTGCTTTCCGCACAACAATTCAATCAATCGCTTAATGAATGTGATCAAATTTGCAAACAGAACAAACCTTAAAGCCAGTTTATGCTGGCTTTAATTTATTAATGTTCCAGTTGCAGTTTCTGACATGTAACAAATTTACACGCATGATGATGCAACACATGTTATGTTAAACGGGTATCTGCATTGCGTTCTAAGGTTTGTTAATTGTTGCCCCGCATAATCCTCCATCTCAATGATGCGTTGTGCTAACAACAATAATCATATAAAACCTATCATCGCCAACATGCTTGCCTAAATCAGGTTTGATGGTTAAAGGCAGTATCATGCCAGCTGTCATGATGTAGCTTACCAAACAAAGCTCGTGTTCCGACTAACACTCAATTGACAAAAAATAATTGACCACGCACGGATCAGTATCTCCAGAAAGTATTCAAGCTGGCTAAAGTATCGCTTCGAGCAATCCAATTATTGTTTTAATAAAAATAATTATAGTTAACGTATGCTGGTTACATTATTGCGTTTCAATCAATATTCAAAATATGCAAAATTGACAAAAATATAACATGCTAAAGATAATCCATTCGATAACTTATTACCGCTAAACCCATCATGTCGCATAACCAGTCATCCCTGCTCCTCGCCCTGTCCATTACCATCCTCACGGCTTGCAGCGAATCAAAAACACCTGTTACCAGCGGCACGGATGAACTAGTGGTGAAGATCGGTGCCGCTGCCCCACTCACCGGGCCGCAAGCTCATATTGGCAAGGACAATGAGAACGGTACGCGCATGGCGATCGAGGATGCCAATACCAAGGGAGTCATCATTGGCGGACGTAAGGCACGTTTTGAACTAATCAGCGAGGATGACCAAGCGGACCCGAAAACTGCGACTATCGTGGCACAAAAGCTGGTAGACGCAAAAGTGAATGGTGTAATCGGCCATCTCAATTCCGGTACCTCTATTCCGGCTTCTAGAATCTACAGCGATAACGGTATCCCACAGATTTCCCCTTCCGCAACAGCGGTGAGTTACACCGGCCAAGGCCTTAAGACCGCCTTTCGCGTGATGTCCAACGACGGGCAGCAAGGCAAAGCACTGGGCGAATTCGCAGCAAAGTCCCTGAATGCTAAAAAAATTGCGGTTATAGACGATCGCTCTGCCTATGGCCAAGGACTGGCCGACGAATTCATCAAATCTGTACAAGCCAACGGTGCGCAGATCGTAGCGCATGAATACACCACTGACAAAGCGGTAGACTTTACTGCAGTGCTGACCTCCATCAAGGGTAAGCACCCCGATTTACTGTTTTTTGGCGGCATGGATCCGCAAGGCGTACCGATGGCCAAACAGCTCAAAGCTCTTGGTTTAAATATTAAGTTTGTAATGGGCGACGGTGGTTACACGCCAAAATTACTGGATCTGGCTGGCGATGCCGCCAATGGGGTTTATGCTTCACTGCCTGGCGTGCCACTGGAACAGATGCCTGGCGGCAAAGACTTCTCCCAGCGCTATGAAGCAAAATATAAACAACCCATTCAGCTATACGCACCATATTGTTATGATGCGGTGAACGTGATGATCGCCACGATGCAAAAAGCCGCTTCAGCCGACCCAGCGAAATACCTGCCCGAGCTCGCCAAGATTACCCATAGTGGCGTGACCGCGAACATCGCTTTCGACGAAAAGGGCGACATTAAGGGCGGCGCTGTGACTCTGTACCAAGTCCAGCAAGGCAAGTGGCAGCCGTTGCAAACCATGGGCGGGAATACCGCGCTATCCGCGCATTGATTGGGACTGGATTGAAAAATAAAGCGACACCTTGCGTGTCGTTTTTTGTTTGTGAGTAACCTTTGGACACATTGCTACAACAAATCGTCAACGGCTTCGTGCAAGGCAGCGTATATGCCATGGTTGCTTTGGGTTACACCATGGTATACGGCATTCTCGGGCTGATTAATTTCGCACATGGGGAAGTGGTGATGGTGGGAGCAATGGTGGCGATGTCAGTGATCCAGTTGCTCATTGGTTCTGGCTTGCCGCCGCTGCTAATATTACTGATCAGCCTGATAACTTCGATTATGGTATGCATGGCGTTAGGTTACGGCATCGAACGCATCGCCTACCGTCCATTGCGCAATGCCCCACGTCTGGCCCCGCTAATCACTGCGATTGGCGTGTCCATTGTGCTACAAAATCTGGCGATGATGTTCTGGGGACGCGAATACCATGCTTTTCCGTCTTTACTGCCAAACAACTCGCATATGCTGTCTGGTGCAATCATTACGGAAGTGCAGATTCTTATTGTATTAGTAGCGTTAGGAATGATGGGGAGCTTGCTGCTGTTGATGCATCGCACCCGTCTGGGCCGCGCAATGCGCGCTGTAGCGGAAAATCCCACCGCTGCCGTTCTGATGGGAGTGAATATCAACGGTGTGATTGCTATTACTTTCATGCTGGGTTCTGCACTAGCCGCAGTGGCAGGTATCATGGTCAGTGCGAACTACGGCATCGTACACTATTACATGGGTTCCATTCTGGGGCTCAAAGCATTCACTGCCGCTGTATTAGGCGGTATCGGCAACATGCGCGGGGCCATGGTGGGTGGTCTGCTGCTGGGGTTAATTGAAAGTTTAGGAGCAGGTTATGTTGGTGATCTCAGTGGTGGCTTTCTCGGTAGTCATTATCAAGATGTATTTGCCTTCTTTGTGCTGATTTCCGTACTGGTCTTCCGTCCATCCGGCTTATTAGGAGAGCGTGTTGCGGAACGTGCTTAAACATCTGTTTTCTATGAACAGACACAGCGCGTGGCTGGCATTTGTCGTGCTCGCCATTGTATTGCTGGCGTTACCCTTCTTTACCGATGAACTGTTCGGGCGCAGTTGGGTACGCATCATGAATTTCGCATTGCTATACATCATGCTGGCGCTGGGATTGAACATCGTAGTCGGTTATGCCGGCTTGCTCGACCTCGGTTACATCGCCTTCTTTGCGGTGGGCGCATATTGCTATGCTTTGCTTAGCTCGCCTCAATTAGGCTTGCATTTGCCATTTTGGATAGTCCTGCCGCTGGGCGCACTGCTGGCATGTATATTCGGTGTGCTGCTAGGAGCACCAACTTTGCGCCTACGCGGCGATTACCTGGCCATCGTCACCTTGGGGTTTGGCGAAATCATTCGCATCTTCCTCAACAACCTGAACGCGCCGATTAACATCACCAATGGCCCGCAAGGCATTAGTATGATAGACCCTATCCGTTTCGGCGAATTCTCCTTAGGCAACACGCACGAATTGTTTGGCCTCACTTTTCCCTCTGTGCATCTGCATTACTACCTGTTCCTTTTCTTCACATTACTAGTAATTTTTATTTCACTACGCTTGGAAGATTCACGCATTGGCCGCGCCTGGATGGCAATTCGCGAAGACGAAGTGGCAGCTGAAGCGATGGGCATCAATACCCGAAATATCAAACTGCTGGCATTTGCCATGGGAGCAACTTTCGGCGGTTTGGCGGGTGGCTTATTTGCTGGTTTCCAAGGTTTTGTCAGCCCGGAAAGTTTTAGTCTAACTGAATCCATCACAGTGTTATGCATGGTAGTACTAGGTGGTATGGGCAACATCAACGGCGTGCTGTTAGGCGGCATGCTGCTAGTAGTATTGCCCGAAGCTTTGCGCCACGGCTCAGGGCCGGCACAGCAACTACTGTTCGGCAAGACCCTTATCGACCCGGAAAGCTTGCGCATGCTGTTATTTGGACTAGCGCTGATCACGGTCATGTTATGGCGACCTGCCGGATTATGGCCCTCTAACCAACGCCGACGCGAACTGGTTGCCGAAAATGATGCAGCTCAGCGGTAATTAGGATACCTGGGCATGACAACACCCATTGAATTCGACATCAATTTACTCGAACTGTCCGGTGTAGCCAAACGCTTCGGTGGCCTATCTGCGCTGAGCGATATTTCGCTGCACATTCGGCGTGGTGAAATTTATGGCTTGATCGGCCCAAATGGTGCGGGTAAAACGACACTCTTTAACATTTTGACTGGGCTGTATCAGGCGGATAGTGGGCGTTTCACGTTTAACAACATGGAGTATAGCGGCCGCTGCAAACCACATGTGTTAGCGCAGGCAGGAATTGCGCGCACCTTCCAAAACATTCGCTTGTTTGCGAATATGACTGCACTAGAAAACGTCATGGTCGGTCGTCACCTGCGCACCAGCAGCGGCATCTGGGGCGCATTGACTCGCAATGCTAGAGCACGCGTCGAAGAACATGAAATCGTGCAGCATGCACGTACTTTACTGAGCTATGTAGGCATAGACCGCCCGCACCAAACTTTGGCCAAAAATCTATCCTACGGCGAACAACGTAGGCTGGAGATTGCCCGTGCGCTGGCTACCGATCCAAAATTACTTGCGCTAGATGAACCAGCGGCAGGCATGAATGCCACTGAAACTGAAAACCTGAAGGAATTATTACTATCCATACGCGCCAGCGGCATTACAGTGCTGCTCATCGAACATGACGTAAAATTTATTCTCGGCCTGTGCGACCGCGTGGCAGTTCTCGATTACGGCAAAAAAATCGCCGAGGGCGTGCCGGAAAAAATTCGATGCGATCCGGCGGTGATCACGGCTTATTTGGGAACAGAACCCATTATTCCTGCCCAGGCAGGAATCCAATCATAAGAAAAAGATGCTTCATATTGTGAGCATACCAAAACCATGATTGCACCTGAATCAAGATCACTGTTGCAGGTACGCGATCTGAAAGTAGCCTACGGCGGCATTCAGGCACTAAAAGGCATTGATCTCGACGTAGCACCGGGCGAGCTGGTCGCACTCATCGGCAGCAACGGTGCCGGTAAAACCACAACGCTTAAGGCGTTAGCTGGCTTGCTACACCCCTCTGCAGGCGAAATACATTACCGCGGCATATCTTTACAACGCCACGCCGCACATCAACTTATACAAGAAGGATTAGTATTAGTGCCGGAAGGCCGTGGCGTATTCGCGCGACTGACGGTGGAAGAGAATTTGCAGATGGGTGCATATTGCCGCAACGACAAATTCTCCATTGCGCAGGATATGCAACACATCTACAAGTTGTTTCCGCGCTTGGCCGAGCGCCATATGCAACTGGCCGGCACGTTGTCCGGCGGCGAACAACAAATGATGGCACTGGGACGCGCGTTGATGAGCCGCCCCAAACTATTGATGCTGGATGAACCCAGCATGGGACTGGCACCGATGATGGTGGTCAAAATTTTTGAAACCATCCGCAACATTTCCGCACAGGGTGTTTCAATTCTGCTGGTTGAGCAGAACGCCAAGCTTGCCCTCGAAGTGGCGCAACGCGGTTATGTGATGGAAAGCGGCCTGATTACGTTATCCGACAGCGCCGCCAATCTTCTGGGGAGCGCTGTGGTGCGTCGCGCCTATCTGGGCAGTTAGTTCATCTTTAACAGACTGCCTATTGGTGGATGCCATAACGACAATTTATATCGGTCTCAAAGAGATAAGACAACAATAGACGACTGCGCAGAAAGGCGATAATATTGGACGAGCTCACATCCATCTTGCACTGCAACGATGCGAGGAATGATATCCCCACGAAGAGTTAGCGCAGCACATTCAAATGTCGGGCGGTGGACTGTAGTGTGAGCCAGGGTTTATTTTGAATTCAGTAAATACAGCGTTGGAATACTCATCCGCCATAGCTAAATCAAGCTTGCGCAAGGTCTGGTAAATTTCCCGCACCTTTTCCCGCTTGTCTTGGAAATAATAAGCAACGCCTAGGTTAAACCAGGCACTAGCCTTCTCTGGCTCAATACGCACCGCTTCCTCATACGCCAGAATCGCCAGACTGTATTTTTTAAGATTTCCATAAGTAATACCCAAGTTATACCAAGCATCGGCATACTCTGGCTGAAGGCGCAGTGCTTGCCGATATGCCTCAATTGCCTCCTCGTATTGTTTAAGATTGTCACAGGATACGCCTTGGGCAAACCAAGCGTTGACATAGAAGCTTACTGAGTTCATGGTTTCTCCTAAATAATGCAATATGAATTCTTTGTTTCGCGCAAAACAGGCTGGCTAATCACCAAATAACTTTGTAATAGCTGTAAAAACATTGTGGCATGGGTAGTCCAAGACTGGATTTGAAGCTTATAAAGTATTTTATATTATATTTTTATTTAAATTCATCAAAAATTCACCAACCCTCTACTATAGTTACCAAATTTAAAGATGGCCTGCATTGCTAATTCATAAATTAGCTCTCAAGTATAATTTTACCTCTTTATTAGAGATTCATATCCCCAGCCTCGTCCAATATGGAACGAGTCTAAATGACTCGGGTTATAAATGATAATTATACGAGGCATGGTTTTGGATGATCCAAATCTGCACACGATAGCGCAAGTATTGACGTTCTTGGCAGGGCAATCTGAATATTGCCCTCAAAAAATACCTATGGCCGAACATTACTACTGAACGAGTCCCGCTCACTTGATCTATTTAGCGAGATTAATTTCTATACCGTGTTAAACTCGCCGAGAAGCTGGCTAGACAGTCGCCGCGTCCGCAAGTATGGGCGGGGAGGAAAGTCCGGGCTCCGTAGAGCAAGATGCCGGTTAATGGCCGGACACCGTGAGGTGATGAAAAGTGCCACAGAGAATAGTCTGCCTAAGTTCTGCAAGGAAACGGCGAGGGTGAAACGGCGGGGTAAGAGCCCACCGCGGACGTGGTAACACGGACGGCACGGTAAACTCCATCTGGAGCAAGACCAAATAGGCAGGTAATGACGTGGCTCGCGTCGCCTGCGGGTAGGTCGCTTGAGCGTCAGGTAACGAAACGCCTAGAGGAATGACTGTCCACGACAGAACCCGGCTTATCGGCTAGCTTCACTTGATTTCGATAAATATCCAAGAATGATAATTCGAGCGAAAACGGCTTGAATATAGGCCAGCATAAAAACTATCGCTGCCAAAAGGGTAGCTTCTACCAAGTTTTTGTTTTCATTGACATGAAACTAAAACACCTCAAATACCTCTTTTAATTCCGCAGGCCTAGCACCATCACGCTCTGCTCCTCACAAACCCAACAAACATCATAAATAGCTTTAGCATTTTTGTGCAATCCATTATTTATTAAAGAAATTAATACAACATCAACTTTCAGCTCTAACTGCTTGTCGCGCAAAGAAAAATCTAATTTTATTGCTTGACCCAGCCTACTTTTTTCCATATAGTGAAGCGAAGTGGGGAAAAGTGGGTTTTTGTGGGTTGGCAAGTACAGGGTTGCGATAATGTTTCAGGGAGCGACACAACTCAGTCTGGATAGCAAAGGCAGGCTCGCGATACCAGCTCGGCATCGTGATATCTTGCTCGCGCATTTCGCTGGTCAGTTAGTGCTAACTGCTGATGCGGATGGTTGCTTACTGTGTTATCCGCAGCCTGAATGGCAACCGATACGCGACAAACTGCTTAAATTATCCTCTCTTAATCCCCGCATACGCGCGCTACAGCGCCGCCTGATTGGTTACGCCGAAGATGTCGAAATGGATGCAGCGGGACGTGTACTAATTTCTCCCGCCTTGCGTGGCTACGCCATGTTGGATAAGCGCGTAATGCTGATTGGCCAAGGCAATAAACTCGAATTGTGGGATGAGGCAAAATGGACAGCGCAGCAAGAAATAGCGTTGTCGTTTTCCCATGGCGAGCTTCCCCCGGAACTGGAGGGATTCACGTTGTGAGTGGTTGCTTATCTCACACACCCATATTGCTGCATGAAACAGTTTTATTGCACGAAGCCATTGAGGCATTGCAGATTAAACCGGATGGTGTCTATGTGGACGGCACGTTCGGGCGAGGGGGGCACAGTCAGCTGATACTGCAAAAGCTGGACGCGATGGGTCGTTTAATTGCGTTGGATAAGGACCCTGCGGCAGTAGCTGCGGCGCAGGCGATTACTGATTCACGTTTTGTCATGGTGCACAGCGGATTCGCACACTTGACTAAATTGTTGAACAAACTGGCGGTTGAAAAAATAGATGGGGTGTTGCTCGATTTGGGGGTGTCTTCGCCGCAACTGGATGATGAGCAACGCGGCTTCAGCTTCCGTTTCGACGCGCCGCTGGACATGCGTATGGATACCAGCAGCGGACAAACCGCCGCAGAATGGCTGGCCACCGTAAATGAAAGTTTGCTTGGAGAGGTAATACGTGACTATGGCGAGGAACGGTTTGCTACACAGATTGCAAGAGCGCTTGTTGCTGCACGCCAAGAGAAAACTATCTCCACTACGCGTCAGCTCAGCGAGATTGTTGCTCAGGCCGTGCGTACACGTGAGCCCGGGAAAAATCCGGCGACACGTACCTTTCAAGCTATACGGATTTATCTCAACCAAGAACTCGAAGAAATTGCGCGGGTTCTCCCGCAATGTGTGGATTGCCTAAGACTAGGAGGACGTATCGTGGTCATCAGTTTCCATTCGCTGGAAGACCGGATGGTAAAACATTTTCTGCGCAACATGGCGCAGGGCGATAAGTTACCGCGTAATTTACCCATTCGCGCTGCAGATATACCAAAAGGAAGGCTGCGCCTAATCGGCAAAGCAATTCACGCCACATCGCAGGAAGTGGCAACTAACCCGCGAGCGCGCAGTGCGGTGATGCGCGTAGCAGAACGGATGGGCGCGGCAGATGACTAGGGTGCATCTATTGCTCTTACTTATGGTGATCATTTGCGCGCTGGGTGTTGTGACCTCACAAGACAAGGCGCGCAAATTGTTTGCGGAATTACAAAAGGAAAAGGACCGCGCGCAGCAAATGGAAGTGGAATGGGGACAATTACAACTTGAGCAAAGTACCTGGGCGATGCCAGCGCGGGTGGAGAAAATCGCAGTCGACAAGTTGCAAATGCAGCTCCCGAAAAGCCAACAGATCCAATTTATTCGTGCTGAAGAGCTGAATAAATCTTTAACGCAACCATGAATTATCCCAGCAATATACAGGCCGCCAAGCTTGCAACATTACCGCCGTGGCGTTCTCAGCTGTTATTTGCCCTATTGCTATTTGGCATGGGTGCATTGATCGTGCGGGCAGTCTATTTGCAAAGCATCAACAATAATTTCTTGCAACAGAAAGGAAATGCACGTTCCAACCGTGTCGTCGATATTAGTGCGCACCGCGGCATGATTACCGATCGCAATGGAGAGCCGCTCGCCATCAGCACGCCTGTAGAATCCATTTGGGTTAGCCCGCAAGATGTAGAAGCGACTCCACAACAAGTGAATCAGTTAGCGCGGATCATGGGCATGAATATCACAGAAGTGAAGAATCGTTTATTCGACACTACGCGTGACTTCGTTTATCTCCAGCGTCAGTTACCACCCGAACAGGCGGAAAAAATCGTCAAGCTGGGCATGCCCGGTGTGTCACTACGGCGTGAGTATCGCCGCTATTACCCAAGCGGAGACATAACAGCACACCTACTCGGTTTCACTGACGTGGACGACAACGGTCAGGAAGGATTGGAGCTGGCATTACAAAATCAGCTCGGTGGCAAAGCGGGCAGCCAACGCGTAATCAAGGATCGCAAGGGCCATATTGTCGAAGACGTCGCCAGCATTCGCGCGCCCAAGCCGGGCAGCAATCTGGCGCTAAGTATAGACAGCAAAATCCAATATTTAGCCTACCGAGAAATAAAGCTGGCGGTCGAGCACCATAATGCCAAAGCCGGCTCCATTGTAGTGTTAGACGCTAAAAGCGGCGAAGTGTTGGCGCTGGCCAATTGGCCAAGTTACAACCCTAATAATCGTGCCAAGTCCAACCTTCAGGTACTGCGCAACCATGCTGTGACTGATCTATTCGAACCGGGTTCCACGCTCAAGCCTTTCACCGTAGCGGCCGCGCTGGAAACGGGTAACGTGACGCCACAAACCATTATCAATACCGAAAATGGGACAATGCTAGTCGGCAAACACAAAATTCATGACACCCATCCCGAAGAAGCGCTCACAGTGGCACAAGTAATTCAGAAATCCAGTAACGTGGGCGCGGCTAAGATTGCACTATCCTTGCCGCCGGAAAAAATCTGGCAAAGCCTGAACGAAAGTGGTTTTGGCATGCAGACCGGCAGTGGCTTCCCCGGTGAGGCGGCAGGTAAATTACACGATTACAAGAAGTGGCGGCCCATTGAGCAAGCCACCCTTTCCTATGGCCACGGCATTTCCGTCAGCCTGTTGCAACTGGCACGCGCCTATACCATATTTGCAAACAATGGTGAATTGAGGCCAGTGTCGTGGCTTAAGCTGGATGCACCTGTGAACGGCAAAAAAGTATATTCGAATGCCACCGCGCGCGAAATACTCGCTATGCTGGAACTGGCGGTTCTGCCAGGCGGCACCGCGCCGCTGGCACAGATCAATGGCTACCGCGTAGCAGGCAAGACTGGCACTGCGCACAAGCTAGAGGGGGGGCGCTACATCAATCGTTATATTTCTTCTTTTGTCGGATTGGCACCCGCGTCCAACCCACGCCTGGTCGTGGCAGTGATGATCAACGAGCCCAACAACGGTCAATATTACGGCGGTATGGTCGCAGCACCCGTATTTAGTAATGTGATGGGCGCTACGCTGCGGCTGCTCAACGTGCCTAACGATACACAGCTCGGAAATGTATTAATGCCGCTACCTGTCGATATTGTAAAGGAAGAAGTGTGAGCTTCCATTCCGACCTCATTTCCTCCCTCGGCGTAAAAGTCACGCGGCTAGCGACGGAGAGCCGCGCGGTTGCGCCAGGTGATACATTCATCGCCTACCCCGGTAGCAAGGCAGATGGGCGTCAGTTCATTAAGCAAGCTATCGCAAATGGTGCCAATGCGGTGATCTGGGAAGCGCTCGGCTTCAGCTGGAACGGAGCATGGCAACTCCCCAATTTGGCAGTCGCCGATCTGCGCCATCATGCCGGAGAGATTGCTGACCATGTCTATGGCAGTCCCTCGCAAAAAATGTGGGTAGTTGGTATCACCGGCACCAATGGTAAGACATCATGCTGCCACTGGATTGCACAATCATTTTGCGCGCTGGGCAAAAAAACTGCGCTGATCGGAACCTTGGGCAACGGCTTTCACTCTGCTTTGCAGCCCACTCTCAACACCACACCCGATGCCATCCGCCTGCATGAATTATTAGCCGATTATCTCGCGCAGGGCGCACAGGCTGTAGCAATGGAGGTGTCCTCTCATGCTTTGGAACAAGGGCGCGTGAATGGGGTGCAATTCGATGTAGCGCTGCTTACCAACCTCAGCCGAGACCATCTCGATTATCACGGCGACATGCATAGCTATGCGGCGGCCAAGCGCCGCTTATTCGATTGGCAACAACTTAAATACGTTGTACTCAATCTGGATGATGCATTCGGTGCCGAGATTGCCGAACAACTACAGGACAAAGGGGTGGAAGTGGTGGGCTACGGTCTAAACGATGCCGCTTTGGCCTTGGCCGAGCGCCTCGGTTTACGCATGGTTTACGGTGGCGCATTACGTATGGATAGGCAGGGGTTCAGCCTGCAAATACATTCCAGCTGGGGCGGTGGTGAACTGCATAACACACTGATTGGACGCTTTAATGTTGCCAATCTGTTGGGCGTGATGGCGGTGTTGCTGGTGAGTGGAGTGACATTAAGCAATGCGCTGCACGAATTGTCGCATATCAGCGCGGTGCCCGGACGCATGCAGACTTTTAGTGAGGGCGGTCGCCCCACTGTGGTGGTGGACTATGCACATACCCCGGATGCACTGGAAAAAGTGTTACAGGCCCTACGTGAATTGGTCGGACATGCAATAGTCGGAGCTGATAACGGCAAACTGATTTGTGTGTTCGGTTGTGGTGGCGACCGCGACCGCGGCAAACGCCCAATGATGGGGGCTATCGCAGCCAAATTGGCAGACATCTCTATTATTACCAGCGACAACCCGCGCAGTGAAGCGCCACTCGACATAATCGCAACCATTGTATCCGGCATTACGTCAGGAAGAAGGGAAACGAACGGCACATACCAAATCATAGAAGATCGCGCCTCGGCCATCGCACAAGCAGTCCTCAGCGCGCATGCGACGGATATCGTACTGATTGCCGGTAAAGGGCACGAGTCATATCAGGAAGTCAGGGGTATCAAATATCCGTTCAGCGACGCCGAGGTTGCACAGCGCGCGTTGTTGGCTTGGCGCAATGAGGCGCGGGCATGATGCTGCTATCGCAGGCCGCACAAGTATTGGGCTGCGAGCTTGTCGGCCACGATGTATTGTTTACCTCCGTGTCCAGCGATAGTCGAGCGATCAATGCAGGCGATCTGTTTGTAGCGTTGCAGGGAGAAAATTACGACGGTGTCGCATTTGTTGCCAGTGCGACTCAAAGCGGTGCAGTCGCTGCATTGGTAACAGCTACAAATTATCGAAACGTTGAGTCACCGTGCCCTTTGCTGCTGGTGGAAGACACACGCCTGGCATTAGGTCGTCTGGCAGCTCATTGGCGGGCGCAGTTCGACATCCCCGTGATAGCAGTGACCGGCAGCAACGGCAAGACCACGGTGAAGGAAATGTTGGCAAGCATATTGCGCGCAGCAACGGGTGATGACAACGCAGTGTTAGCAACGCTTGGAAATCTCAACAATGACATTGGTATGCCCCTTACTTTGCTTAAGCTGCGAGCCGTTCATCGCTATGCAGTGATCGAGATGGGTATGAACCATCAGGGAGAAATTGAATACTTGACCCGGTTGGCACGGCCGGATGTCGCTATCGTCAACAACGCGGGCAGCGCACACTTGGCCGGATTGGGTTCAGTGGACGCAGTGGCACGCGCTAAAGGAGAAATTTTCACAGGGTTGTCGCCTCAAGGCACTGCGGTCATTAATGCAGATGACGCTTATGCACCACTATGGCGCGAGTTGGCAGACGGCCATACGATTATTGAATTCGGTCTGGGAAAAAGTGTAGCGGTACATGCGCAATGGCAAGTAAGGGACGATGGCGCGCATATCGAAGTGAGTATGCCGCAGGGTAGCTTCAGTGCACAGTTGCAAGTTCCAGGGGTCCACAACGTCCGCAACGCGCTGGCCGCTACTGCGGCAGCGCTGGCCTTGCACGTGCTCGTGCCAGCGATTGCAGCAGGGCTGGAACGGTTTTCTGGCGTGACCGCTCGTTTGCAGCGTAAAACTGCACTGCAGGGTGCGATACTAATAGATGACAGCTACAACGCCAATCCGGCCTCACTGCACGCCGCACTCGAGGTATTGGCGCAGAGCGCCGGTAAAAAAATCCTGGTACTGGGCGACATGGGAGAGTTGGGAGAGGACGCTGTACACCTGCATAGTGAAATTGGCGCAGAAGCCCGCCGTTTTGGGGTGAACCAACTATTAGCATTGGGTAAATTGACACCACATACGGTACATGAGTTCGGCCCAGGCGCTCGTCACTTTGAACGCATTGAGGATTTATTCGCCGTGCTGGATAAGAATTTGGATAGTGATAGCACAATACTAGTGAAGGGCTCGCGCTTCATGCGCATGGAGCGGGTGGTGCAGCACTGCACTCGAACGAATCAGGTAAGAGAAGAAAGAAGCAAGGAAGAGTCCATGCACAAGCTTCACCATCCTTCCTTAACCCTTTCCTCCTAATCGCCCGGCGAAAGAAGCAAAATGTTACTTATATTCGCGCAATGGTTATCGCAATATGTCAGTGTATTCAGCGTTTTCAGTTACATCACACTGCGCGCTGTGCTGGCTGCAATAACTGCGTTATCTATTTCCTTCCTGGTCGGACCGATGATGATACGCAAGCTAACCGCCTATAAGATAGGCCAAGCGGTACGGGATGACGGCCCGCAGACACATCTGATAAAAGCTGGCACGCCAACAATGGGGGGCGCGTTAATTCTCACCTCGATAGCCATCACCACGTTATTGTGGGCCGATCTGAGCAACAGGTATGTATGGGTGGTGTTGCTCACCACATTGGGTTTCGGGGCGATCGGCTGGGTCGATGACTATCGCAAAGTAGTTCATCGCAACCCCAAGGGGCTATCTGCCAAAGCCAAGATATTGTGGCAATCCATCATTGCAGTGATCGTGGCCGCGTACCTGTGGCAACACGCCAGCCTGCCTGCGCATACCGAACTGATCGTGCCTTTCTTCAAGCATCTGGTATTTCCGCTCGCGGCATTCACATTCATTCTGCTGGCCTGCCTGGTTATCGTTGGTACCAGTAACGCAGTAAATTTGACCGATGGTCTGGACGGCTTGGCGATCATGCCCACGGTGATGATCAGCAGTGCGCTGGCGATCTTCGCTTATGTTGCGGGCCATGCAGTATTCGCCAAGTATCTTGGCATGCCGCATATTCCTGGCGCGAGCGAATTGGCGGTATTCTGCGGCGCAATTGCGGGCGCGGGGTTGGCTTTTTTGTGGTTTAACGCTTATCCGGCAGAAGTGTTCATGGGCGACGTAGGTGCGCTGGCGCTGGGCGCTGCGCTGGGCACGGTGGCGGTGATCGTGCGCCAGGAAATTGTCCTGCTTATCATGGGCGGAGTATTCGTACTGGAAACGCTGTCGGTGATCATCCAGGTGGCTTCTTTCAAGCTTACTGGCAAGCGTATTTTTCGCATGGCGCCGCTCCATCATCATTATGAATTGAAGGGCTGGAAAGAGAATCAAGTAGTTGTGCGGTTTTGGATTATTTCAATGATGTTGGTATTAATCGGATTGACTACGCTGAAATTACGATGATGCCATTAACAAATAAATCAGTGCTGGTGCTTGGTCTCGGCGAGACCGGACTATCGCTTGTGCGCTGGCTTAGTGCACAGGGTGCGCGGGTGCGTGCTGCCGACAGCCGTGACCTCCCTCCCTCTCTGGATGCATTACGCACTCAGTTTCCCGAGACAGAGCTGCACTGCGGGGTATTTCGCAGCGAATTGCTCAATGGTATCGATTTGATCGCTATCAGTCCAGGTATGCCATTAAGCAATCAATTGGTAGTGCAGGCGGTGGCACGTGGCATTCCAATAATGGGAGATATTGAATTATTTGCCAGATCATTGCCACAAGATAATTGCCCGAAAATTATTGCCATCACCGGTGCCAATGGTAAATCCACGGTAACCAGCATGGTCGGTGCAATGTGCCGTGCGGCAGGCTTGGACACGGAAGTAGCTGGCAATATTTCGCCCGCAGTGCTGGATGTGCTATTACAACGCCAAGGGCAGCAACCGGATGTTTGGGTGCTTGAACTTTCCAGCTTTCAATTAGAAACCACATCCTCTCTCAGTGCAGATGCAGCCACGGTACTCAACATCAGCGAAGACCATCTCGATCGTTATTCCGACATCAACGAATATATAGCCGCCAAGGCGCGCATCTTCCGTAACAATGGACAAAAAAGCGTGCAAGTGCTCAATCGCGATGATGAAAACAGTACTGGCATGGCGTTATCAGGACGCATACAAAATTCATTTGGTTTGAATACACCGCCTCCCACCGATAATGACTGGGGCATAGATAGCAGCAGCGAAGATGTATGGTTAATGCATGGCCAGCGGCGTGTAATGAATGCCAATGAACTGCGAGTGGCGGGGCTACATAATGTGGCGAATGCACTGGCTGCTCTGGCCTTGTGCCATGGCATAGATTTGCCGCTGACACCGTTACTGAATGCATTACGAGCTTTCGAGGGTTTGCCTCATCGCGTGCAGCCCATCGCAGAAATCAACGACATCGTTTATTACGACGATTCCAAAGGAACGAATGTCGGCGCTACCATAGCGGCGCTACAGGGTTTAAGACGGCCTGCCGTGTTAATTGCTGGCGGAGAGGGCAAAGGACAGGATTTTGCACCGCTCTATCCGGTAGTGATGCAGTATGCGCGCGCAGTAGTGCTCATCGGTCGCGATGCCGACAAGATTGCAGCGGTGCTACAGAATTGTGGTGTGCCTGTGGTTCATGCACAGACCATGGCCGATGCAGTACGTCAGAGTGCCTCTCTGGCACAGCCGGGCGACGCAGTCCTGTTATCGCCAGCCTGCGCCAGCTTTGATATGTTCCGTAATTACAGCCATCGTGCGGAAGCATTTATCGCCGCAGTGCATGCTTTGCAAGGGGATGCGCCATGCTCGCCGCAAGCCTGACCAGCCGCCACCATGCATTAGTGGAATATGACAAGACACTGTCGTGGATAACCATCGCGTTGCTGTCGTTCGGACTAGTAATGGTGTATTCAGCCTCCATCGCCACTGCCGAAGCAAGCAAGTTCACTGGCTTTCAGCCTGCATATTATTTGGTGCGGCATAGCCTGTATATTTTCGTAGGTATCATGGCCGGGGTAATGGCGTTCCAAGTATCGCTACAGAACTGGCAGAGATTGGCGCCCTACCTGTTTCTGCTTGGCGTGGCACTACTCATTTTAGTGCTTATCCCCGGCATCGGGCGCGAAGTAAATGGCAGCCGCCGCTGGCTCTCACTTTTCGTCATTAATCTCCAACCATCTGAACTCATAAAATTATTTGCCGTGCTGTATGCAGCCGATTACACCGTGCGCAAAGGTTTGCTCAAAGATCACTGGGGCCAAGCATTTCTACCGATGTTCGCGGTGATGGCGCTGGTCGGAGGCCTGTTATTGCTCGAACCGGATATGGGTTCTTTTGTGGTGATTTGTATTGTCGCGATCTCTATTCTGTTTCTTGGTGGTTTTAATATCAAAGTGTTCGCCGGATTGGTGATTGCCCTGCCTATCGCATTTGCAGCCCTTATTTTTTCATCACCTTATCGCATGCAGCGCGTAGTCGGCTTTATGGATCCATGGTCTGACCCTTACGGCAAGGGTTACCAGTTAAGCCATGCGCTGATCGCATTTGGTCGCGGCGAGTGGTTCGGCGTGGGGCTGGGCGGTAGTTTGCAAAAATTATTCTACTTGCCAGAAGCACATACCGATTTTCTACTCGCGGTCATTGCTGAAGAGCTGGGCTTCGTTGGTGTATGCATAGTTATCCTGTTATTTGCCGGGCTGATCATTCGCGCCTTCGCCATCGGCCGTCAAGCCGCCAATCTCGATCGCCAGTTTGCCGCGTTGGTGGCACAGGGTATTGCCGTGTGGCTGGGCGTGCAAGCAATGATTAATATTGGCGTAAATACGGGAGTATTGCCCACCAAGGGGTTAACCCTGCCCTTTCTTAGTTTTGGCGGCAGCAGCGTGGTAGTGAGTTGCATTGCGGCAGCGCTGCTACTCCGCATCGATTGGGAAAACAGACGAATGTTGAGAGGTCTGCCAATATGACTTTAATCATTACCAGAACCTCCCATCTTTCGTCTGTTTCAGTAAAAGCCAACATTCGCGTAGTTAATGTTATGTCGGGATTAAACCGTCTATGTGCCGGAGCTGCCAATCATGACGCGTAAGATCCTGATTATGGCTGGCGGAACGGGTGGCCATATCTTCCCAGCCTTGGCTGTGGCTGACTACCTACGCTCAAAAGGCTGGCGCATCATTTGGCTGGGCGCGCCCAAAAGCATGGAAGCACAGTTGGTACCTCAACATGGTTATGAAATGGCCAATGTGCGTTTCTCCGGTCTACGCGGAAAGGGACTGTTGCGCAAATTGATGCTGCCACTCAATCTGCTGCTGGCATTGGGGCAGAGCGGTGCTGCATTGTTTCGTCATCGTCCCGACGTAGTACTGGGCATGGGAGGTTACATCACCTTCCCCGGCGGAATCATGGCTGCATTGATGCGCCGTCCATTGTTGATTCACGAACAAAACTCTATTGCCGGACTGAGCAACAAAGTTCTGGCGCGATTGGCCGCAAGAGTGCTGAGCGGTTTTCCGCACGTACTGCCCGCAGCTGAATGGTGTGGCAATCCAGTACGCGACAGTATCACCATGCTACCCGAGCCACCTATACGCTACGCCGCACGTAGCGGCGTGCTTAACCTATTAGTGCTGGGTGGCAGTTTAGGTGCGAAGGCAATCAATGAATGCGTGCCGCAGGCATTGGCATTATTGCCACAGGCTACGCGTCACAATGTGTTACACCAAACTGGCAAACAGCATTTGGAGGCGGTGCGCACCGCCTACCAGCAGGCGGCAGTAAACGCCGAGTCTCAGCCATTTCTGGATGATATGGCACAGCACTATGCCTGGGCGGACGTAGTAATTTGTCGTGCTGGAGCCTTGACTATCGCCGAACTGGCAGCAGCCGGCGTGGCCAGCATACTGGTGCCATTTCCGTTCGCGGTGGATGATCACCAGACCGGCAATGCACGCTTTCTCAGCGAGCGCGGCGCGGCCGCCCTACTACCACAGACTGAATTGAAACCGCAGCCATTGGCAAATTTATTACAGGGAATAACCAGGGAACGCGCGCTGAACATGGCGCAAAGCGCACGCAAACTGGCCAAACCGGAAGCAACACTGTGCGTTGCGCAAGTATGTATGGAGTTGGCTGGATGAAACATAAAGTTAAACACATTCACTTCGTTGGCATAGGCGGCTCCGGCATGAGCGGAATAGCCGAAGTATTACTCAATTTGGGATATCAGGTGAGTGGTTCTGATATAGCTGACAACGCGATCACACAGCGTATGAAACAACTCGGCGCGACAGTGTATTTAGGACATGCCAATAGTCATGCAGCGAATGCTAATGCAGTGGTAGTGTCTTCCGCAGTGAATTCAGACAACCCGGAGATAGTGGCCGCGCGCGCGCACAATATTCCAGTGGTGCCGCGCGCAATGATGCTGGCAGAGTTGATGCGTTTACGCCAGGGAATCGCCGTGGCCGGTACACATGGCAAGACCACCACAACCAGCCTGACCGCGAGCGTGTTAGCCAAAGGTGGTTTTGACCCGACCTTTGTAATTGGCGGGAAGCTTAACAGTAGCGGCACCAACGCCAAGCTGGGAACTGGTGAGTTTATCGTAGTGGAAGCCGATGAATCGGATGCTTCGTTTCTGTACCTGCAACCCATCTTGGCTGTGATTACCAACATAGATGCCGATCACATGGAAACATACGAGCATGATTTCTCGAAGTTGAAGCAGGCATTCGTGGATTTTGTCGAACATTTACCATTCTATGGCATGGTCATGGTGTGCGTGGATGATGCCAACATACGCGACATTCTGCCCAGCATTAGCAAGCCAGTTACCACTTACGGTTTTGCCGAAGATGCGCAAATCCGCGCGGTGAATGTGCGCCACCAAGATGGCAAGATGCGATTTACCGCACTATGCCGACAAAACGGGCAGCCACGCGATCTGGATATCATACTCAATCTGCCCGGGCAGCATAACGTACAGAATGCGCTGGCAGCAATCGCCGTGGGGCTGGAAGTCGGCGTAGCAGATGATGCCATCATTAGCGCGCTCGGTGAATTCGAGGGCGTGGGGCGGCGTTTTCAGCGCTATGGCGAAATTCCACTAGCGGGCAGTGGTACCTTTACCCTGATCGATGATTACGGCCATCATCCCATCGAAATACTGGCGACAGTAAATGCTGTGCGCGGGGCATTTCCGAGGCGGCGTTTATTGCTGGTGTTTCAGCCCCATCGCTACACGCGTACGCGTGATTTATTTGAAGATTTCGTCAAGGTATTAAGCGGGGTGGATGTGCTACTGCTAGCCGAAGTATATGCCGCAGGTGAGGCACCCATCGTAGCAGCTGACGGGCGAGCATTAACACGCGCGTTACGTGTGGCCGGGCAAAACAAGGTGCTGTTCGTGGAACAAATTCAAGATATGCCGCAGGCCATTCTGAATATGGCACAAGCCGGTGATGTGATCGTAACGATGGGAGCGGGTTCGATCGGTGGAGTAGCGAACACGCTAAAAAATATAGCCACAAGTATTGGCGCATCTCCTAAATGAACATGATCGAGCCCGCACAATTTATTACAGAAGCGTTGCGCGGAACGCTACGCAGCAACGTCGCCATGTGCCACCACACCAGTTGGCGTGCTGGTGGCCATGCTGAAAGAGTCTATCAACCCGCTGATTTGGCCGACTTGATTGTTTTCCTGCGTACCTTGCCAGCAGATGAGCTGGTAGTCGCAGTGGGATTGGGCAGCAACCTATTGGTGCGTGATGGAGGTCTACGCGGCACGGTGCTGCTGTTACATGCGGCGCTCACCGAAATGCGTATAGAAACGGATGGATCGATCTATGTGCAGGCTGGTGTATCCGGTGCCAAGCTGGCTCGCTTCGCAGCAAAGCATAACCTGAGGGGTGCGGAATTTTTCGCCGGAATACCCGGCACACTGGGCGGAATGTTGGCAATGAACGCTGGCTGCTACGGTAGCGAAACTTGGAATGTGGTGGCAAATGCGCAGACGCTAATGCGTAGCGGAAAACTATTGGAACGTGAGCCGGATGATTATGAGATTGGCTATCGGCATGTTGTGTTGCGAAAGAAGGGTAAATATCTTGAGCACGACGACCACATCCCTAATTCCTTGCCTTTTTACCAAGAGGAATTTTTCGTCGGCGCGAGACTGCGCTTGCCAGCTAGTGACGGCGAAATCGCTCGCCGCGAGATTAAGTCGCTGTTATCCAAGCGCATTGCCTCCCAGCCCTTAAACCTGCCGAATGCTGGCTCAGTGTTCCGCAATCCGCCAAATGATTATGCGGCACGTCTGATCGAGCAGTGCGGGTTGAAAAGCTTGCAGATCGGCGGTGCGCGCGTATCGGAACAGCACGGCAACTTTATCGTAAACGTGGGCGGAGCCACGGCGGAAGACATTGAAAATCTGATTAACAAAGTACAGGTGAGTGTGCAACACAAGACCGGCATTTGCCTGCATCCGGAAGTGCGAATTATCGGCGAGTACGCAAACACTCATGAATAACCAATACCTTTTCCCACATTCCTTGCCCCCTGCACAACATGGAAAAGTTGCGGTCTTGTGTGGCGGGCGCTCTGCCGAGCGCGAAATCTCGCTCAAGAGTGGTGCAGCAGTGCTGACCGCGCTACTGAAAAGTGGGGTTAATGCCCAGCCATTTGATCCTGCCGAACAGGATTTACATAAGCTGCTGGAGGATGGTTTTCAACGCGCCTTCATTGCGCTACACGGACGCTTTGGCGAAGACGGCACAATGCAAGGCGCACTTGAATTGATGAACATACCCTATACCGGTAGCGGGGTGTTGGCTTCAGCGCTAGCCATGGATAAGTGGCGCAGCAAATTGGTGTGGCAGGCTGCAAGGTTGCCTATTCCGGCTTATGAGATGCTCGATGCAGCCAGCGATTTGGCTGCGATAGTGAAACGGCTGGGGTTGCCGCTATTCATCAAGCCAGCCAATGAAGGTTCCAGTGTGGGCATCAGTAAAGTGAAAGAGGCCAGTGAACTGCAAGCTGCATATGCAGAAGCGGCGAAACACGACAAATTGGTAATTGCGGAGGCATTTATTAGCGGGGGCGAATACACGGTCGCCATCCTTGGTGAGCAGGCACTGCCAGTAATTAAGATAGAGCCAGCCAATGAATTTTACGACTATGAGGCAAAGTACTTGCGCAACGATACACGCTATCTGTGTCCCTCTGGTTTGTCGCAAGAAAATGAAGCCGAGATGCAACGGCTGGCACTACAAAGCTTTGCACTGATAGGAGGCGCCGGCTGGGGACGTGTGGATTTTTTGACGGATGAGACTGGACAGCCTTTTTTGCTGGAGATCAATACCGTGCCCGGCATGACCGACCATAGCTTGGTGCCGATGGCGGCACGTCAGGCAGGAATGAGTTTCGAACAACTGGTGCTAACCATATTGGATTTGACCCATGTGGGATAAGCCGGAGTCGTTACGCATGATATCCAGCGCACTATTCGGCATTTGCTTCGTACTGGTTTCATATGGCGCGTTGCACTATGCGTTGCACATGCCAGTGTTTGCGCTACGCGTCATATCTATTAGTACAGCGCCGCGCCAGGTGGTTCCTGCTCAGATTGAGGCTATGGTACGCAATGAATTGCACGGTAATTTTTTCACTCTAGATTTGGAACGTACGCGGCGGGCTTTTGAGAGCATTCCCTGGGTGCGTAAAGTAAGCATACGGCGCCATTTCCCCTGGCGACTTGAGATAAGCTTGGAAGAGCATGTAGCGCTGGCACACTGGAACAATGCAGGGTTGGTAAGCACCCACGGCGAAGTGTTTTCGGCTGAAACGGACAAGCTATTGCCGAAATTCATCGGGCAGCCCGATGGCGCAGCCGAAGTGACCCAGATGTATGTCGCATTGACTGAGCAGCTTGCACCGCTTAAGCAGGAAATTACAGAAATCAGCTTGTCCCCGCGCCGTTCCTGGCGATTGCGCCTGAACAACGGCATGCTGCTGGAATTGGGGCGTGAGCAGTCAAAGCAGCGCTTGGCGCGCTTTGTGGCAGTGTATCCATATAGCCTGATGCCCATGCAACAAAATTACGAACTTTTACATGCGGGAAAAGCTCCGCATCAAAATGGACTGCAACGCAGGGCAGAATATGTGGATTTGCGTTATCGCAATGGCTTTGCCGTTTACCTGTCGAGTACAGCAAACGGTCTGGGCATGGTCGGGAAAAAAAGTAATGTAGGGCGAAGCTAAATTCGACAGAGGATTTTTCTCATAATGGAACGCGTATTTTAGTACATGCATCGTCCAAACAACACAACGCAAAAAGTTTAGGCAGTGGAGAAATGTAATGAGTAATAGCAGGGAAAACAAGAATTTGATCATAGGGCTGGACATCGGCACTTCCAAGATTGTCACTATCGTCGCCGAGGTCAAGTCGGAAGGAACCATGGAAGTCATTGGCGTAGGAATGCACGAATCCTCCGGCATGAAGAAGGGAATGGTGGTCAATATTGATGCGACAGTGGCAGCGATCCAGCGAGCACTGGGTGATGCCGAGTTAATGGCTGATTGCAAAATTCGTGAGGTTTACACGGGTATCGCGGGCAGCCATATTAAAAGTTCCAATGCCAATGGCATGGTCAAGATTAAAGATCGAGAAGTTGCGCAGGCTGACATCGACCGAGCAGTTGAAACCGCCAGCTCGCTAAGCTTGCCTGGCGACCAGCAGATATTGCACATTTTGGAACAGGAATTCAGCATCGATGGGCAAGGGAATATCAAGAAGCCGCTGGGTATGAGCGGTATGCGCCTTGAGGTCGAGGTGCATATCGTAACTGGTGCGGTCGCAGCGGCACAGAACATCATGAAATGCGTGCACCGTTGCGGGCTGGAGGTGCGAGAAATGATCCTGCAACCGTTGGCATCCAGCAAGGCGGTGCTGTCGGACGATGAGAGAGATTTAGGCGTGTGCTTAGTGGACATCGGCGGCGGTACTACCGATGTGGCGATTTTTACGGGTGGCGCGATTCGTCATACCGCCGTCATTCCGATTGCAGGTGACCAAATTACGAATGATGTCGCAATGGCTTTGCGCACTCCGACTACCGATGCCGAAGACATCAAGATCAAATATGGCTGTGCTCTGCGCCAGCTCGCTGACGATGGCCCGATCGGAGTCCCCGGAGTCGGTGAGCGAGGTGTACGTATGTTGTCGCGGCAAACCTTAGCAGAGGTCATTGAGCCACGCGTGGAGGAGCTCTATATGCTGGTGCAGGCTGAGTTACGTCGCAGTGGATTCGAAAATTTGCTGTCCTCGGGCATCGTCATCACTGGAGGTAGCAGCGCCATGCAGGGCATGGTGGAACTGGGTGAAGAAATATTCCATATGCCGGTGCGTTTAGGACTGCCGCGCTATATAGGAGGACTATCTGATGTGGTGAAAACACCCCGTTTTTCCACCGGTGTTGGCTTGCTGCTCTATGGATTGGAGCAGTACCAGCACAATCAGGCTGCGCGTCAGCGCTCGAATTCTTTCAGCGAGATGCTGAACAGCATGAAAGCATGGTTCAAAGGAAATTTTTAGTGGACTAATTTCTAGCTGAGCATAACCAAGTAGATCATTAAGTGTTTGAATTTATATCGTAAACAAAAGGGAGAAAACAATGTTTGAAATCGAGAATGTACAACTTCAGGACGCGGTAATTAAGGTTATAGGCGTGGGCGGCTGCGGCGGCAATGCAGTGGATCATATGATTGAAAAAGGCGTACAGGGCGTAGAGTTCATCGTCATTAATACCGATGCCCAAGCACTCAATCGCAACAAAGCACGCACTCAATTACAAATAGGTGCCACTATTACCAAGGGACTAGGTGCGGGGGCCATTCCGGACGTTGGACGAGCCGCTGCCGAGGAAGATCGCGAGCGCATTGCCGATTTGATCCGAGGTGCCAATATGATATTTATCACTGCAGGAATGGGTGGCGGCACGGGCACCGGCGCGGCACCCGTAGTAGCCCAGATAGCCAAGGAAATGGACATCCTCACCGTGGCCGTGGTGACCAAACCATTTCTTCACGAAGGCAAGCGCATGCGTTTGGCACTAGCTGGCATCGAAGCACTGTGCGAGTCTGTGGACTCACTTATTATCGTGCCAAATGAAAAATTGATGACCGTGCTGGGCGAAGACACTAGTTTACTGGATGCATTCAGCGCCTCCAATAGTGTGTTACAGGGTGCAGTGGCGGGCATCGCCGAGGTAATTAATGTACCCGGCCTGATGAATGTGGACTTTGCCGATGTGCGCACCCTTATGTCTGAAAACGGCATGGCGATGATGGGATCGGCTACTGCTTCTGGATCTGATCGCGCTAAAGTTGCGGCCGAACGCGCCATGTCCAGCCCTTTGCTGGAGGATGTGAACTTAGCAGGCGCGCGCGGTGTGCTGATAAATATCAGCTCCAGTAGCAAACTCACCCTGAGAGAATTCAGGGAAATTACCAACAGCGTGCAATTTGCCATTGAAGAAGCCACCGTAATAGTCGGCTCTGTGTTCGATGAGAGCATGGGTGACGAACTGCGAGTGACCATTGTGGCAACTGGCTTGGGCTCGCCGCTGGAACGTAAGCAAAGTAAGCCCGAACTTGTATATGGGCAACGCACAGGCACGCATAACGAACCAATCTTCGCGGTCAATTATAAAGAGCTTGAAATGCCGGCAGTAATCCGTAATGGCCGTCACCGCGAAGCAGTCGAAGCGATGAAACAGTCTGGTGTTGACACACTGGATATTCCATCCTTTCTGCGCAAGCAAGCAGATTAATACCGTTCTAGGAGCGCGAGCATCCCATCTTTAATTGGGCGTTGCGATCAGTAGACACAAAGGCAGAATAACGAGTAAGAGACTTGCTTCAAAGAATGGGAAATCACTTTATGGTAATTTCCCTGCGTTTGATTCATCTGCGTATCGAATTGACACACTGCAATATGGGCGCGATTTGTTTAGAAGTTCTTGTATAACACCGGTATAAACCGGTGCCAGAATGAACTATGTTAAAATTTAAAATTATTTATAAGCCTTTTAAAGCAACATGGTTAACCAACGCACATTAAAAAATTCGGTGCAAGCTACTGGGGTTGGGCTGCATACTGGTGAGCGAGTTAATCTTACCTTGTCTCCTGCACCTGCAAACAGCGGCATCGTATTCCGCCGGGTTGATGTTGTGCCGGTGGTGGTGATACGCGCTGAAGCGCATGTGGTGCAGGATACCCGCTTGTCCACCTGCCTGGAAGTAAACGGCACGCGTATAGCCACTATAGAACACCTAATGTCCGCTTTTGCCGGGCTAGGCGTGGATAATGCTTTTGTTGACTTGACGAGCGCAGAAGTACCCATTATGGATGGGAGCGCCGGAACATTTATTTTCCTTTTGCAATCTGCAGGCATCATCGAACAATCTGCGGCAAAAAAATTCATCCGCATAAAAAAAATCATAGAGATCAAAGACGGTGACAAATGGGTGCGCTTCGAACCATTCAACGGCTACAAACTTAACTTTACTATTAATTTTTCCCATCCTGTATTTGCCTCTACTAAACAACATGTAACGATAGATCTGGGGGAACATTCTTACATCAAAGAAGTAAGCCGCGCCCGTACCTTCGGCTTCATGCATGACGTTGAGAATATGCGGGCTCAGGGATTGGCGCTGGGTGGCAACTTGGACAACGCCATCGTGATGGATGAATATCGCGTCATCAATCCAGATGGGTTGCGCTTTGAGGACGAGTTCGTCAAGCACAAAATACTAGATGCCATTGGCGATCTATATTTGCTCGGACATCCGCTGATCGGCGCTTTCTCTGGTTATAAATCTGGCCATGCTCTGAACAATGCCTTGCTACGCACCTTGCTTGCTGATGAACAAGCGTGGGAATTCGTGACTTTCAACAAGACTGAGGAAGCGCCGGCATTCCTGCGTTTACAATTGCAGACTGCCTGATTCTTCATCAGGCAACCGCCCCTTCACCGACGAGCTGAGTAAAGATTAGGGAAGTTAAATTCACCGAATCAACTGTAAGGACAAATACTTTGCTCATTTTGCGTCTGCTACTCGTCCTGGCCGCTCTCTTCATTATCTTTTCCGGTGGAGCGTACATGATTACCCGCAATCGCCGCTATCTAAATCTCGCGTGGCAGATAGTACGCTTCGTGATTTTCATGCTGTTGATATTTGTTGTGCTGTTTTTGTTGGAGCGTTACGTTTTAATAGGTTGGCGCATTTTTGTTTAAGATTAGCTACCCTGAATAACCAGAAAAAATTGCGTATTTATTTGTTTTAATAGGTAATAAAGAGATAACTGAATCGGCACCTTGACCTGTAGGAATTGACAAGCCGAATATTAAGATAGGGCAGACGAACAGTTTGTCAACCCGTTCCCCGGAGAAAGGTCGACTAGCCCTCTCCGATCTGATTGATGGGGGTTGCACAATCTGAAGTACATCTAGCCTAGCGGATAAACAAAGGCGCTCAGCGAATTAGCATTATTCTGAGGGATGCTATGAGCGCGTATCGAAACAGAGCAAATTTGCTACTGAGAAGAGCTTAAAGTGCATATCTAAAGCAAAATAGACCCACGCTTAACATGGAAGATCAGAAGTTACACAACTCAATGTATTGAACTTCCAGAATCTTTATCGAGATGTTGCATAAGCTTTGCAGCAGCCTTAAGCACATCGTCGAGAGGAATAATAAATGTTAGTTCAACCTCCCCCATAAACACCCGTAAAGCGCATTCAGTAGCAGTTCGGCCAATAGCTAATTCGATATGCTGTGCTGGGAGTGCATTCTTTGGACCAGACCAAGTTTGTACTTTTAAATCCGGTTCTTTTGCCCATTTCGAAGCAAGTCCAAGAACTGGGTATATAAGAGCATTCAATCCTTCTGGGTTGATAATAAATTCTGTTTCAGTGCCATTAGTATCTGTTAGTGCAAGGCAAATTACATTGTTTGTATCGGTAGGATATGTGCGAACTGAAGCTATTGGTCTTAATGGTTTTTCGTTTGACATTTTTTTCCTACGGTAGGAGTAATAATTTATATCTTAACATTTAGTTGCATAACACCCCGCTAGGAACACAACCGTGACGAAGTATCACCAAGAGAGAAATATACTGACCAGAATTAAACTAGTAATATAATTTACATAAATATTATATTGTGTCTGAGTCAGGCATGCAATGCTGGTTGTGAGAAATACTTGCGCGTCGAATGTCTTTTAGATACACTTAACTATTAGGTAATAATGGTTATTATAAATAACGATACATAAGGAGTAATATCATGGAAATATTGGTTCCCATAGTGCTTTTCGGCACTGGCATTATTGTCGCCACAATCTTGGCTGGCTTAGGTATTGAACGGATTATAGAAGGTCAAAAAGGTAATAAATAAATATTACTCAGCTTCTATTACAAATACAAATTCTCAAAACGATAAAAATCGTTATCCTGTTATTCGCTCAAGCACGGCCATATGCGGCCGTGCTTTCGTTATTGAAGCATCACACCGACACTTCCCATGCGTTTAAACAACACTGAGTTCGCCCACTTAATTAAGTTTTTGTTGGTTTCCACAATTTCTTTTTTCTTCGGTGCAATGCATGGCATGTTGCAAGTGATTCCGTCAATACGAGCTTGGCTGGATTCTATCGGCAGCCCTTACGGTGGCCCTGGGCACATGATAGATCCCTTGGCACATGCACACATAAACTTAATCGGAGGGCTAGTGATATTGGCAATGGGAACCATGTATTATTTGCTCCCCATTATTAGCGGAAAAGCAATTTACTCTATACGTTTGATAAACCATTCGTTTTGGTGGACAACTATCGGAGTATTTTATTTTTACACTACGCAAGTAGTATTTGGCATCCTGGAAGGAAATTTATTACTAGAAAATAACCTGCAAGCTATGGCACAAGTACACCGCTTTTATGGACCCATCGTAGCCAGTTCAGGAATGATCATGGCGACAGGTTTTTGCATCTATCTTGCTAATGTCTTACTCACACTTAAAAATAACGACCGGAATCCTTAAAAACTATTTATTGCTAAGGCGATAAGTTCAGCGGGAAGCGCAGAACTCCTTCAGCGCCGTTGCGTTTTATTTGCACCTGTAACACGGACCTGGTGCCTAGGGTAACTTTAGCCGCCCTGCGGTAAACACCTACTTCCCCATCTTGTATTGCTTGTATCCATTGATCTTGGTCGTCAGTGCGCACCGAAACCATAATGTCATGGACTGGTCCACGTTCACCAGTCACTATCACCAAAAACTCGTTTATTCCAGGACGCGGTGGACTGGGCCTTGATTCAACTCGTACCTCCGCACCCTGCCATTTTTGCGGTTGCGTATCAGCAACTTGGTCTCTGCCACATGCGGTTAGCAGCACCAAAAAAAACAACTTAATATATTTTACATATGTACTCCGCAGTCGGCTAACGGGGGTATGCGAATTATTTTTCTGCATTGAGCTCATGGGATTGTTCTTTATTATTTTTATCTGAATCCAGCTTGCCACCCATAGACGATCCATATAGATTTACCATGAAACGAACAAATGCACTTCCGGCAGCAACATAAAATAAAGCGATGATAAACCCCCAGTCCACCCAAGGGCGCTCATCACCCGGTCGGAGACCCCAAAATGGGAAACTCAAACCCACCGCAACCAGTAACACCGCAACAGTCACTCCTACAAACCAATAAGGTATCTTTTTTTGCGATTCAGGGATGGTTTCTACCAATTCCCAATCTTCAAGCCCACGTTTGGCCATACGTTCTTCATCAGAAGCATACCCAAAATGGTCATCCGGCTTCTCACCCCAGCGCGGCTCATCTACTTGCGATAAACCTCGATCTTTTTCACCCATATCGCTGGCGATCATAGCTTTCTCCTTTGTTCGGAAAAATGTTGAACAGGGAATCGGCCCATCCAGGTATCACCTGCAGAAACTTCAACTACAACAGAATGTAAGCCTCGTGGCAAATCTTGCGCGATGGAAAGAATAAGCGATTCTCGCCCGACTGGTGGTAATTTAACGTTCTCAGCGCTGAGCCGATAACTGTCCGGCGGCAAGCCTAACACACGTACGTGTAGCTCCGCTGAGTGATACAGTTTGTTGGAAAGCGCAATGCGATATTCTTGAACCGTACGACCTTGCTGGATATCCGCATTGCCCACTACTACATGATAAGGTTGATATGACCATAATCCCCAAATAAACATCACCGCACCCAATACCACGAAGGGGGACGTCCAGCCCATTCGGGCAAACAAAGAAATTGCGACGCCACGAAATTTATTTACACTTTTATTCGTGCGTTCAAGCATATCAAAACGTAATAACCCAGGAACTCCTTGTTTATTATGCAAGCGATTACAAGCATCAACGCAATCGCCACAATTGATACAACTGTCATAAATATCAGTTTTGCGCGGATCCAGATCGATAAAACAAGAAGTGACACAATAATTACATTTGGCGCATTCATCGCTGCGGCTGGCATCGTATGCTATATGCAAAGTCTGCTTGGTTTTAAACGAATGCATCCAAACTCTGTAAATACAGGCGTAGCGGCACCAGAAATGTCTTATTAACGCAATATCTATGAAAACGATCACGACACATACCGCATAAATCCAATGCAACGATCCCGCTAGCTGGGTATTTTCTTGCAGTGTTACGAAAGACCACACCACACTTGGCTGATAGAAATAAAATAATGGGATTAGCGCAAAAAACATAGCCGCCCCAAAAAATGCAACGCCGAGCAACATCCAATTCATGATCTTATTCTTGGCACCCGCCACGCGCGGCGCTTCGCCAGTTAAGCTTACCTCGGCATGCTTACCTAATAGTTTGTGCGTAAGATTGTTAGCCCACTCGGCCATACTATTTTGAGGACAAACCCAACCGCAAAACACAGTACCTGCAGTCGAGTACAGTAACACCAAACTACTCGCCAAAAAAAGCCATGCCCCGGTTACCAAGGAAAAATCAGCCAGCCAGATTTGCCTATCAAGCACAACAAAAGCGGCCGCACCCGGATCAATCCGGAATAGGCCGCTAGCCGGAATTAGTACAACAAGTACCAGTACCAGCATCTGCACTAACCGCCGCTTCCAACGGAATTCGGAATGAGTTGGCTTGGAACCTACGACCGTGCCGATAACCTTGACCGGGATACTGGAAATGGATTTATACTTGACGCCGCTGGCCATAATTCAATTAATTCCCTGTCGTATTTGCTTCACGGTCAAGCGGGCTCAGCTCCAGCAAGTGCGCACGACTCAATTCCGCGTGTGCATCACCCGCATTCCGCTCAATTCGCCACAATGCACGCACCGCTTCTACGTGATATGGATTAAGACGCAAAATTTTCTGCAACGCCTCTTTCTCACTCAATCCATGCTCGCGCGCCTGTGCTAAAGATGAAAACATATTATCAGCCAACGCATAAGCAATCCAGCGATCTTTTGCATTCGCCTTATAAGCCAGATGCGTCAGCTGGTTAGCCTGTTGCGTTGCGCCACGCGCAGCCGCAAGCCAGCTTCGCGTCATCAGCTCGCTGGCTACGTAAGCGCGTTCGAAAGCCTCTTTATCGTGGTCACGAATGCCAAGCAAATTTGCAGCAGCTTCCATTTTCGGCCTGGTTTTAAGCAAAATCTGTAATAATTTTGCCACATCTAATTCACCAGCGTAGCGCGCGCGTGGCAGACGAAATTCAATCACTGGCGACCACTCATCTTGCACTTGTTCCTGACTAACCGGCAGTGGCCCCCAATAGCGTCCGAGCCAAGTCCACCCCCCTTCGCCAGCAGTCGCCTCATCCTGTTGCCCCAAGGACAAACGCTGCAAATTATGCAGCAACCCCTGCGCCCCCATAAACTTCTGCTGTGGACCGACCAAGGCTAGATGCATTCCATCGAGAAATATTTGCGCATCTGGAAAAACCCGTCGAAAGCTATTAAAAATTACGTTCAAAGATTTGTTGTCAAATTGATTGAGTGCCAACCACTGAACAAATAGTCCATTTTCGCTTAAGCGATTACGCACGCGCTGAAATTGCTGGACTGATAATAAAGAACTTGAACCTGCCAAATCCGGATGAAACACGTCGCCGATTATGACGTCGTATTGATCCCGACTCGCGCTTAAAAAATGCCGTACGTCGTCACGTTCCACTTTAGTTTGACGCAACACGTTGCGATTTAATGGGGCGAACCAACTCACTGCGGATTCAATCGCACCCTGTGATAGTTCAACAGCACTACGCTTTAAATTTGGAAACGCTAGCGAACCAGCCACAGAAATTCCAGTACCTAGCCCGAGAAATAGCACCGAACGAGGCTGTTCATGCAACAGTAACGGAAGACGCGCTTGATTGGACTGCACGAATACCGCCGTAGGATCAGTTGAAGCATCCATTCTTTGTAAGTCAGTCAACAATACACGCTGCCCGTCTTGTTGCTCCACCACATGAGTCATCGAAATGGCGTCTTCGTAAAAATATAAATCTCTGCTTCCCGCTTGCGCCTGCGGCAATAACATATTAACTGGCGGTAACTTTACAACTGGCCATGCTGCCATTAAAAAAACTGGTACGGCAAGCCATGCGATACGCGACTGCGCCCAAGTTAAACCCACAATCAACAATACCGAAGCTGCCACCGCCACCGTAGCAGCGCTGCCCCAAAGCGGAATCAATACCACCCCTGCAACTACCGCGCCGAACGCGGCACCCAATGAATTAGCTCCATACAACCATACCCCACCGCCATTCGAGCGGCCATTTAACAAAGGCAGCCAAGCTCCAAGTGCCACGGTAACTGGCAGAGTTACCAGCATGAGTAATAACCCCTGCATTCTCAATGCTTCAAATAAAGAAGCAAACTCAGCTCGCTCCACCCATGCCGAAAGTGCAGGTAACAACCACAAACTCAATACGGTAAATCCTCCGGCAGCAATGGGCAAGATTACAAACCATACTTGCCTGTGCTGGCGTGGCACGATCAAGCTGCCGCTACCAATGCCCAACAGAAATGACGCCAAAATCACTGCCAGCACGTACTCGGTGCGTAGCATCACCATGCCGAACAGGCGCGTCCAAGCTATTTGCAAGATCAGACTTGCCGCACCGATTGCGGCATAGGCGAACAGAAAAGTTAGACGTGGTCGACTTGCCCTAACACTTCTCTCGGTAACCTGCACTGTGGTGTACCGCGATGAAAGCAGCAACAGCGCAACAGCTCCCAAACACCCAATCGCGGCAACCACTCTGACTGCCCAGACCCAGCCCAAAGCAGGCAGCAACCAAAGTGGTAACAGTGCGCCGCAAGCAGCACCTAGGGTATTTAAACCATAAATCTTCCCCAGTCGCTCTGGCCTATTTCCCAATGATGCTAAAATCAATGGAAACCCTGCTCCCATAATAAAAGCTGGGAACAGCAACAAACACAATGCAACACTAGCAATAAGGCCATACCATTGAAATAACGAAAATTGAGCAGCCGCGCCTTCCATTCCCACCGATGTCATTTGCAGAATCAGGGGCAAGAGTAAGGCGTAAACAGCAATACCCCCTTCCAATACAGCAAGCAACAACAACGGTCTTTTGATTTGGGAAGCCCGGTGTACCGCAAATAAACTTCCCGCTCCCAACCCTCCCATAAATGCGGCGACAGTCAGTACCACCGCAAAAATACTCACACCGAATTGCAAAGAAAGTATGCGCGCCCACAATACTTCGTATGCCACGCTAGTCATACCAAATAACCCATACAGCGCTGCCAGTGGCCAATAATTACGCTTTGGGATTAATGATTGTGACTCTTTCACCAGCATGAACTAACCTTAATGTACTGTAATATAATTAAAACAAATATTGATAACAGCGCAAAAATGTGCAATTTTAATTGTTAAGTAACAACTTAGTATATCCGCATAGTTTCCAGTGAGCTTCATATAAGCGGCAATATCTTTAGCTTTCCCGCAGTGGAACAACTTGCGGATGGGATAGCCCTGAGAATTACGGGAGTCCACATGCGTTTGCTTTAATCGCCTGGATTGAAGCCCTGGTCAGTCGCATTACTGATGAAATGGCGAGCCAAATTTAGCACGCTCTATAATTGCAGGTGCAGCATGCACGTTATTTTTTGACTGGTTCTAATAGACTATGAATTCGCACTGACCATCTACACATCGAAGTATCACTGCGGTGTAGCGATAACACCCGTTCGATGAATTTTTTTTGATGCGCCAAACCAAACTGATTTTGAGTTTCATCTGGTGCACAAGGAGAATGCATCTACTATCACAGCAAATTCATCGAAGATCCAGCTAACCGGACAGTGGGAGCAGGGCAGAAACATCGTTCAACACGCACCAACGCAACGCTCAAAACAAACTAAAAAATATCGAAGCATGAATAGTGTTTCATTGAAATTGTTTGATAAGCAACAGATACGGGGCTAAGCGTCGACAAAAATAGGCCACATCGTTTTGTAATTGAATCAGAAGGGATAAAACCAAATAACGCCGACAATTGCGTGTACAAAAGCCAGTGTAATAGTAAGCCCGGCAGAAATCATATGTAGCACGAATACTTGCTTACCATATATCCCCATAGCAATGCCCAGCGCGCCAGTAATTAGGAGCAAAATTAACAATGGCACACCCAACAAAAACATCGTCAAATGTTTTTTTTGGATGGTTGAGGGCCTATCTGTTTTAATCTGGCTGGCTTGCTGTTCAAACGCCTCCATCACCTTAGAACTATCGCCTTTTTGATCGTTATCTTCAGCTCGCGCGTTTGGTAGAGCAAGCATCAAAAATAACACCGCTGTAATCAGCCAACATGCTAATAGACATGGATAAGAGCTACCCTTTGCACTCGCCATTATTTATCACTCTCGACTGAAACTGCCTGCTGCTCTTTCGGATCGGTTTTGCTTTCCGCGTAATGCCATGTCAACACCGCAATCAGAATAAAAGGAACAAAAAGAATACCCAGCAGAAATAAAAAAATAAACCAGAGCGTATCAATATGCACATGAAGAAAACGGTAGCTATCCACTGCATAGCTCATTTTTACCGAAGACAATGTGAGACCAAGAACCATTCCTAGGCGCCACAAAATTTTGAGCACTCTCACCCTTTTTTATCCTTTACCTCGAGATTACTCGCACAGCGAAATCCAAAAAAATCAGAAGCATAGTTTGCAAAAGCGAAATTTCGATGGAATACTGCGGAGGAGAATGGGTCCCCCTTCCATGAGCCACCACGCAATACTTTATAGCTTCCCCCAGTCGGCACAACGTCAACCTCTTTTTTATTTGTCGCCCGCACGACTTTTCCTTTAAACAAATCCGACGGCGCGTCAGATCCAGGATAGGGTGCAAAATCATCCGCTGTCCACTCATTTACGTTACCCGCCATATCCATTATTCCATATGGACTAACTCCATTGAGATAAGCATTCACGTTGGTTGTCGAACCTACATTGTAATAAGTATTTAACCGCTCCGGTTCCATTTTGTTACCCCACGGCCACCGCCGACCATCCGTTCCACGCCCAGACTTTTCCCATTCCGCTTCAGAAGGAAGCCGCTTGCCTGCCCACTTCGCGTACGCTGTTGCATCATACCAAGACACCATAGTAACTGGGCGCAACATTTCGCCTTGAGGAATTTTTCCTTTTTTCCAGTTTAGCGGCGGACGGTGTGAAGTAGCGACTACAAATTTGGCATATTGTGCATTAGTTACAGGGTATTTATCTATCCAGAAGGCAGGTAATTTAACTGTATGCTGCGGACGATTTTGTACATCTGCACGTTCTAAATCTGTACCCATCGAAAAAGCTCCCTCAGGGATTAATACCATACTATCTACTTCCAGCCACTCTTCTTTGGAGAGCAAACTTTCAATTTCTATCGCACTATATCCTACCGTATGATTTTTATCGGCCTCATGCACACTATGCAATACTAAATCTTCACCAGCAGCGCGTATGTGGGATGATTCATCTTTCAATTCGTAAGTTGCACGCGTGCGCATTTCACCCATACGTTCGAACCCCTGATTTACCACATACAGGGTAATTCCAATTGCTAACAAGACGAAGCAAATTACAAAAGTAGCCGATAAGTAACGTTTACGACGTGCATAATCTACAGCAGGAAGTACAGTTTTTCTGTTTGCAGAAGTAACCGCCATCTAAATATCACTTTCTTTGTTGTCGGAACGTTGCTTATATAAAAGAACTCGCGGACTTCGTCCGTAAGTGCCTTTTACCATAATTTCACCCATGACCCCACCGAATGCTGCCGCGGTCATAACGACAGTTACAAACAAACCCCACAGGCCAAAAGGAATTAGCGATGCATCTTCCGGAACTGTATTGAAATAAATACTTTCCACGTAACTAATCGATTTAACTATTAACGGAGGGAAGTAACACAACCATTTGCCGCCAAGTCCAAAAATAACAGCAACCAATACGCCGACAAAAAAAGGTAACACCAGCATATCTATGACCCACAGCCCATTAAAGTCAAGAATGCCGCGAAATAACTCGATTTTTACTCCAAGTAAGCGGTCGCCGAAGTAATTCAGCGCACAACCCATGATAACTGCCACGACCCCGCTGAAAAATCTGGCTTTGGTCAAAGGCGGCAGTCTACTCATGGACGATATTCTTGACCTGTAAGTATTTCATGTTCGGCTTTACGTGTTTCTTCGAGATACCAATCTTGCACCTTCAGGTTTGCCATATAGCGCGCCAAAAGTCGTCGTTCACTTTCCGACAGTTGCACATAAGATGGCATTTGATATTCCCTCTTCAAACGGGATGGCAATATTGCCTGAGGATTTATGGCTGAAAAATACTGGTAAAACCAGTCTTCGCTACGCAAAGAACCGATACCATCCAATATTGGGGCCGGGACGGCTTTCATAAGATCACGCACCGTCCACAATGAATGGCAGCTTTTACAATTTTGCTGGCGATAAATATCCATAGCAGCGCGTTCGAGAGTAGCTGATGCAGTGCTGTAATAGGGAATACCTTTATCGACTTCCTGAATAGTATTGAGACGCCATAGATTACGTCCCATAAAACCTACAACAACAATCGCAATTACTATAAAAACAATTTTTTCGCCTAGTTTCATTGGTCCTATTGCTTTTCTTTTTCCTGACGCTTTAATACACGTTCCCGGCTTTGCATCTGTGTGGCATTTACCTCGCGACTTTTTGCATATTCTTGAGGTGACATTTTTTCTTTATCACCTTCATCAAATACTAAATACTTGATGTCTTCATCGAATTGCTCATTCTTCACCCCCCACCTAATCCAATAAATGACAGCAATAATAATCAATCCGCCAACAATAAGCCAAAGGTAAATAGACCATCCATCATCCATTGATTGCAAGTAGTTTTCCATATTTCCTCCATCGATCGTTAGGTAGCTCCCCTAATGAGTTAGTCTAATAAAGATATCCGCCTAGCATTTGTAGCCCACCAAAAATGACTGCAACTATGATGCCTAAAATTATTAATGCAAACATCACTTTCTCCCCAGATCTCATCGTTTTTGGTGCATGATTGCCGAACATAACCATATAAACAATGCCAGAAAATACTAAAACTCCCAACAGCATAAAAAAAAACACACCCGCGCTAAATTGTTGGCTGCGCATACCTTCTATGCTTAAATCTAATTTAGGTGAATACGCTGTATTAGCTAATATATGTAACACACTGTCTAAATTTAATCTTTCAAGAAATGAATAAATAATTGTCTCCACTCATTCCGAATGAATCTCTATAAAAAGATTATGCCGCCTATACGGCGGCATACCTTATTCATTTAGCTTTCTAGCCGAAATATTAACTCTTATTCGATCTTATTTGAGGACTTTTCTTATCATAATCGTCCACAAAGAAGCTATAAAAAAATGGAGCAAATGTTGCAAATGCAATTACTGCCGCGAATACGGTAGGTGCATAGTCATAATCTATCATAATAGTGCCTCCTGTAATATCATTTAAAAACTAAACGTTATGTCGTCTGTCACCGTGACGTTGATCATGATCGTGATGACGAGGCTGCCAGGTATATGGAGGCAACCGCTTCACAGTAACTGTTACGCCAACAAAGAACATCGTAAGATAAAATAGGTCAATTAAATATCCTTTATCCCACCAAGGCTGTTGACGCTCTCGTTTACCATTAGCACGATAATTACCTTCAAAATTAGCGATTTTTACCTCTGGACCAACAACAGTGTAATCCTTAAGATCTACATCTGGAATCTTCATTATTTCTTCGATTTGTGGTTTGAGAACACGTAAATCACTCATAGTCACCGGATGTCGATCCTGCTGACCTTTCAATGGACTGTCTTTATTAATCTCAATAATACGTTTCATTGCTGCATCATCGCCTTGAGCTTCTTGTATCGACTGGATTTCCGGATTATCCATAACTTTAATAAAGTCAGCATAGATCGCAGCTGTGGGACGCTGTCCCCAAAGCGGGAAAGTAGTCAAAAATGCCGTTACGACAGTTAACATAACAAGAATAACAACAGGCACCGGTAACCGATTGTTATCCTCTGTCATACCACCAAGATCTTCAGCTTCCCAAAGTGCTTTACTTCGTTCTACAGTATTATCAACTGACAAACTAACCAGTGGAGCATTAAAAACCCAAGTCATTTCATGTCCCCCTTAAATTATTTCAGATTTATAACAAAATCAATCAAGTTTCGAATTTCGCTATCTTTAGCGTACATAGGCACATCTGGGGGAGTAGTGATTTTTCCTTCCCGATATTCGTCGTACTCAGAACGCCATTTATTGTAATCAATTTTTTTGCCATTTACGTCCACCTCACCCCATAAATAATCAAAACGGGGCATAATAGAATGGGGTTGTACTAAACGCGGATTAAAGAAATGCAGCATCATCCACTCTCTAGACGAATTGCGCGATCCTACGTGCAACAAATCTGGTCCTTTGCGGTCAGATCCAAATGCTGTTGGAGATTCCCCATTAAAGTCACCCAGCATCGGGGGAGCACCAAACACCTGCCAATCTTGCGTTTGTTCAGGCAACAATGTATGACACCACCAACAACCCTCACGTACAAACATGGTTTTTCCAGATCCGGCATGTAAAATATCTGCATCCGCAGCAAGTTTTAAAACCTCGTCTGGAGTCCAGCCTTTCGTGGCAGTCGCATTTTCTATATATGAAAGTGGTTTACCCTCAAAAGTCTGCAATTCATCACTTTTCTTAATTAGGAATACGGCGCCGCTTTCTTTTTTTGCTTCATTTACGCGACCTTGCTTGACACTAAGCTCTTCTACCCCTTTACCCAAATTAGCCGTATGCGTCACTCCATTGGGCAATGACGTGCCTGCAGGATATACATAAGCATATACTGGCTCCATTGACTCACCGCTTTTCGGATCTTTTCTGACCAGCACTTTCAATGGCTTATTCAAGCCCTTCAGCACTGGATCTGCAAGTTGCCACCCCGAATCCCATCCTGAAGTTAATTGCTTATCCAAACCAACCTCGGAGACCACTGAAGCCGCAAGATCAAAACTTGGAAAAAACAAAGTTATACTCATTGACAATCCGAATGCCATCCCAAACGCTCTGGAACCGATTCTATACTCTCTAAAATTCATAATTTTCTCCCCAGATTCTGTCTTAAAGTTATAGGTTTAACGTTCGTACGCCAATTCGTGTGGCATGCGTCCGGCCGGAATAACAGTACCTTCACGCGCAGTCATCCACATGTTGTATAACCAAATGAGGGTCGAAGAAAATACCATGGTACCACCTAACCAACGAGCGATCATATAGGGATGCTCGGCAATCACGACATCAATGTATGGCACTTCATAAATTTTACCAGCGCCTTGAATTAAACCAGCAATCGTCATTGATATCCAATAGGTACTAAATCCAATCAATAATAACCAGAAATGCAAGTTACCTAGCGTCAGCGAGTACAACTTACGCTTCATCAACGTTTGCAAACCCAAGTAAACAGCTGCAGCCTCAAGGAATGTCGAAAATCCTAACAAAGCAAGATGTGCGTGTGCCACCATCCAACCAGTACCATGAATGTACCAATTGATCGAGCGTGTTTGTTGGAAACCGCCCTGCATATTAAGCGGAATCGCCAATAATACGCCCACCACGGTAAAACGCACTTCGATGTTTTCAACAAACATATTCCATTTACCCTGCATGGTCAAAAGTATATTTGACACGAATGCAATCGCTGGCACCAAAATCAAAACCCCTTCCACCGAAGCAAAAGACTTTAGCCATTCAGGTAAGGGGGCAGACATCAAATGATGCGCGGCCGGGGTGGAATAAAACACAACTATGGACCAAAAATGCAAGTGGCCTATACGATGCGAATACAATGGATTGCCGGTCACTTTTGGAATAACGTAATAGGCAATCGCTGCAGCAACGGGAGTAATCCACAATCCCAGAATGTTATGCGCAAACCACCACGTCATGTAAGCTTCGGTTAAGCCCGTAAGATGGAAATACTCTGGCAGATTACCAACCAAAAATACGATAAACAACATAAAAGTTGATGCTGCAAAAAACCAGTTTGTCGTATAAATACCTTGGGTACGGCGCTTTATTATGGTCATCCATACATTAGTCGCCAAAGGAATAGTTACAAAAGCAGCGATACCCAAATCTATTGGCCATGGGAAATCAGAATATTCGCGTCCCGAGGTTACTCCCATCCATAATAGAGATAGACCCGTAGCCAATGCAATATTCCACATCATACAGTTCCACAAGCCAAGCTTTTCTGACCAGAGCTTTGTATTCCCCAGTATCGGGGTGATATACATCATGGCCATTGCAAATGCCATCGAAATCCAGCCAAAAATCACTGCCAACACGTGCACTTGACGCATATGGCCAAAAGCAAACATTTCCGTCCCAGTTACAAAATCAGGGAACGCAAGCTTAGCCGCATTAAATGACCCCAATCCAGTCCCGATTACGAACCATAAAATGGAAGAAAACCCGAAGAAAATCGCCGCCGAACCGACCGGGATAGCCTCATTTTTAGCAAACAAATACTTAAGAATCATGCTGCATCTCCTTTTTTAGCTCTAGCAGACTCAATGGCTGCTGCACTTAGTGTTATTTTCACTATAATTTCAACAATTTATTTTTTTGACGTTTTATGCGGCGCTATCGAAGCTATCTCTTCAGAAATTATTTCGCCCACAGTACCTCCCACCGTGTCCCCCAGAACGTCCCCCCCCGGCAAATGAATACGTTTATGCGGCATTAATACGTACCACGATAACCACATACTCGAAAATGCCAAGAGCATACAGCACACCCCCGCTATTAGTACAAGCATATTCCCCTCCTTATTTAAGGTCGTCAGTTTTTAAAACAATTGTTTTACGCAAGCGAGCACCGATCTAAGCATGACGGGAATTTTCAATCGTATCGTGACGCTTTAAAGCAAGTGCCAACATTAAAGAAAACGCAAGGCCAAATGCAAACATACAGAAACTCATAAAACCATTAAATGTTGTAGGTATATATGAACCAGCACCTACTCCACCCCAATCTGTGAATCCTCCACGCCCCATCCAGCACATAAGGGCAGCTCCGAACACACTACCATTACCCATGCCCGTCACAAATCCCGCAACTATAATAATCCAAAAGGATCTAGATGGTATTGACTTTGCCTGCATTTTGTATTTCCTCCCCGGTTTTTTCTAAAATATTTAGATATTTTTACTAATTTTTAAACGGAACTCGGATGTTTTCAAGCAAATTTACGCTGTAACCGAATTCCTTCTGGTAAAAAATAGTGTAGATACCAGCAATTACTAAATCCAGTGATATAAAAATGCAGTGATATAATAAAACCCTACGCTTAACCTTGTCAAGGCATAGCGCACCTAAACCAAACAATAATATTGATTATGAACATTAATAACTTTCTGTCGCGTATCCCTCTTCGTTACTGGGGATATCTTTCGTTGTCATTATGGGGTGCAGCGATTCTCTTTTTGTTGCGCCAAGACCTTTACAATTTAGATGAGGGTTCTGCCAAATCTCTTTTATTGGTATGGTCAATCGCTGATCAGGTGGCAGCTTCAGTTGTAACTTTTGGCGCGCCCGATTTGCGCACATTGTTGTTTTTACCTGTGGCGTTTCTTTGGACAGGTAATGTTTTTGCAGCCAAAATTTTCACTACCCTTTTGCTAGCATTTGCTATTTGGTTACTTTATTTATGGAACCGACACAATGTCAATGCTGAAAGTGCTTTAATTGCCAGTGGCTTACTAATTATATCGCCGTTAATGCTAGAACAAATTGATACACTTTCTCCGGGCATTTATATATTGCCAGCGTTTGCATTAGGTGCATGGCTGAATACGGAATATCGAGCAAATCCTAGCCCGGGTGGGGGTTGGTATTTTTCCCAATTACTAGTCAGCGCCTTCAGCGTAAGCTTGCATCCCATTGGCCTAGCTTATCCATTATCGCTGCTTTGGTCATGGTACAAAGATCCCTTAGACCAGAAGCAACAGAAATATTTTTTTATAGGGGTAAGTTTTGTTGCTCTCTTTACTTTACTCATCTTAAGGGGTTGGAATTACGTCGAATGGTTCCAAAACCCTATTAAAAGTCTCACCATTGCTATACTTGGATCATCCTTGGGAGGTGAATTATCTGCTGTCAGTTGGATAGCAGGAGGATTCATGCTTGCGGGGCTTCTAATCATCGTCACCAAACAATACCGCAACCTATGGTCAGATTTTACTGGACGCACTTTTCTTATTGGGTTGACGCTAGGAGTTACAACCAGTGATTCCACTTGGGCCACAATTGCGTTAAGTCTTATTTTATATTTTGGCATCCCTTTATTATTACAATCGCGACAGGTTCGTGCAGGTGAGGGATTTATACAGCAACGTGGCTTAATTTTGCTGTTTATTATCATTCTTTCCACAGTTTTTATGCGGGCGGATAAAACCCACTACGAAATTCGACAGTCCGGCTTTTTATCCGACGAGGATAAATTAATTCATTTTCTTGTTGAAGAAGCTGAAAATAACCGTAAAATCGCTGAAGAAGACACAAGCGAAACAAATCCTGTTCCTTTACGTGTTGCCAGTCAATGGCCAAGCCGTACCATGATCGCCTGTAAATGTGATACTTTGCCTTTACCCCCAGCGGCGCGAGATCCGCAGACTCAGCTCACCATGCTGCACAGCATTACCCACTTATTATTCAATCCACGGCAAGCCAACAATGCAGCACTTGCCCGGAACCTATCTATTTCTGGTGGAGGGTTCATTGAAACTATCGCATTACAGCCCGGCGGGGTGCTTTTACATTTTAAAAAATAAATACACCAGCTAACCTAAAAAATAGAGGCGGATAATAAGCGCATACCGACAAGAGGAGATGCGCGATGGGGATCAACAAGATTCAGTTTCAAAAAGGTCTGTCGATGACTGGATTCATGGAAAATTACGGAACGGAGGATAAATGCCACGCAGCATTGGTTGCTTCGCGCTGGCCTGCCGGGTTTGTTTGTCCGAAGTGCGGCGGTACGCACCATAGCACCTTCGAGCGCAAGGGACTGCATTACTGGCAGTGTTCGATGTGCCGAGAACAGACCACTGCAATCTGCGGGACGATTTTCCACGCCACGAAGCTGCCCCTGACCCACTGGTTTTTGGGTATGCATCTGTTGAGTCAATCGAAGAACAGCATATCGGCGCTGGAACTCAAACGTCATTTGGGGGTGCGCTACAAGACCGCCTGGCTGTTGAAACACAAGCTGATGCAAGTCATGACGGTGCGGGAAGAATCGCGCCAGCTCGACGGTCGCGTTGAGATCGACGACGCTTATCTGGGTGGGGAGTTGCCCGGCGGCAAGAGCGGCCGGGGCTCGGAGAACAAGGTGCCCTTCATCGCTGCGGTGCAGACCACTGAAACTGGCCATCCGCTGTTCGTTTGCCTGACCAGGCTGAAATTTACCAAAGACGCGATTGCCCAGTGGGCGAAGAAATCGCTGTGCGCGTCGGTTAATGTCATTTCCGATGGATTGGGGTGCTTCCGAGCCGTCACAGAATCTGGAGCCACTCACGAGCGCACCGTCACCGGCGGCAGTACTGCCTGCGTAAAGCTGGAGCAATTTCGCGCGGTCAATACCCTCTTAGGCAATCTGAAGACGATGTTCTCTGGAACCTACCATGCGTTCGATTTCTCCAAGTACGCCCATCGTTACCTCGCCGAGTTTCAATATCGATTCAACCGCCGCTTCGACCTGTCTGTCATTCTGGTCAGACTGCTTCGAGCATCATCCGTCACTTCGCCCTATCCTGTGCGCCTCATTCGCGAGGCTGAACATTGTGGCTAATCAGGAAAAGTTATGTGCGAATTGCGTAACCTTCCAGAAATAATTTTCTGGTAACTCTACGACGTCGAAAGCTTAAGATTAGCCTGATTTAGTCGGCTCATGCCCCAATTGGAGAAAAATTTAATTTAACGATATGAATAAGCTCATACAAGAAATTATAATTTATTTGGTTGTCGCTCTTAGCTCTCTATTCATCATGAGCTATGCTGTACACATGCTGGTTGGTGGCTTAGTTAGCAAGAAAACTGAGTACTTGCTGATTTTAATCACTTGTATCATTGGTGTAGTGGCTATAGGATTTATGGCTTGGGATGTAGCACAACGCCGCAAGGGCATTAAATAGCGATTCGCACACAGCTTAAAATACTAGCAGCCTGCCGAGCTGCATGGCAACATAAATAATCGATACATCAATATAATTAGTTTTTGAGCAAAGCCGGACAGACTGCTAATCTTACTGTTACAAATGTAATTTTAGCTTACCGGTTACAATGCGGACAATGGCCCAAGGCACTTGTGAAAGCGACGTTCAAGTAACACTACTCTGGTACGTAACGCTGTTGCGTACACTAGGCTGCCACGAGCCAGCATAATCGTTCTACTTGGCGTTCGGCGAATTTTTTAACCGCTGCCATCGCGTCCGGCCTTGAGTCGTGACGCCATCAAGAGTCCTAAGCTGCGATGCTCAGCGTAATGGTGAAACCCGCGTTAGTCCCTTCCTTCGTAGTGCCTTAGTCTAAAAGTCCTGCTTGAGTTCCTGAAAGTCCCGCTCGATGCGCCAAGCTTTCTTCGACAATACCAGAGCCAAGTCATCACCATCACCGATTCATGCCGGGTTCCCGACACAGTCCCATTGGGCATACGCGGGGACCATACCCAAGTTTAGGCGGTGCAGTCCCCAGTTACCCATACCGCGCGGGGGGCCGGGCAAATGCCGACTATATGGTAGCGTTAGTACACGATGGGAGGCTGTCTTGAAGGCTTACCAGTGACAAACTGACTATCTAGCTAGGACTAGGACTCTACAAGTAGGGCACCTGTAAAAATGACCAAGGCACGCACCAGCAACAACGCCTTACCTTGCGCACGATGATCGATGCGCACGCTGTTATCACTACGCAGCAAACACAGAGCAGTTTTAACTTGCATTACATATAACGCGTACATCATCACGAGCATCATGAAATGTATCCACACTAGAATTGAGGTCAATTCGCTTTCCACAATCAAACGCCGATACCAGCCCTTATAAAGATAGAGATAAATCGGCATCCCCAAATCAAACAAAATTACGGAAGTCATTGTCAGTACATGAAACGTACGTTGCTTAGCGTATCGGAACGCAGCTAACATTAATACATAAGTAAACAGCGCTGCCCACACTGTACCTGCCGTTAGCATATTCTGTTCTGTCCACGCACCTTACTTGCATTCTCCATCAGTTCTTTTAGACGATTCTAACTACGATAGTTCGTAAGATAATGCCGAACACCGGTTCCACCGTGCATTTACGTTTTACATATAGCGCCCGGCCCATGATCGTCAGTAACAAATGCCGCCTGCCCCACCTCCGTAGCATCTTATTTCAGCAGCGGTAGTGCAGTAAGCATGTTACTCACTACACACTGCAATCACGGGCTGATGTTCTGTTCCACGCAAGCCTTGACGTTAGCCAATGAAAAGTACGTGTGGGCCACCAAGTCAGCCGGCTTTCCAGTTCAACCAGCAATGCTTTGAACTGCTGGATCGATGCTACTTGTCATTACACGCCTACACAGTGTTAATCGTCACGATCAGCTAACGTCCATACCCACCTCAACCTGGCCGTTGTAGCATTCCACCACCGGATACTTTCATGACGCGTAATTTTTCTCATCCGTGAGAGTGATTTAATCTTTGTCCTGCGCATCCGCCTCTGGCGGAATAGGGTGTTTGCCGTGAGGTTTATATCCGCTTTTTTGCTTTTGCCTCACGCTAGTCCAGCTTGCCTTGATGCTCGACTTGTTTCTACTCAACGATAAACCGCGCTAAGTGATGTTCCGGTAGCCAGTTGTTCATCGAAGATGGGAATAGGCAGCATATGTTACATATGATCTGCTTGAAGCGACTTAATAAATAATATTCAACTTATTTTTATAACAACGCTAATTGTGCTATTTCTAGTGGTGATTGGTCGGTTTTTTTATTTTTTAATTGAGAAAAAATCCGACGAGCTACTAACTAATTTAAGCATTTCCTGAATTGCTTGGTAATCTTTTAAACTGGAAAACTGTCCTTTATGAAATACAAATTGCAAGCGCTGGTCTGATTTATTCAGACCAGCCAGACCGAACGAACGACCTGAGTAATCTGCGTATATTCGCAAATCTTTCACCAACTCCACTTGCTCTCCATTGCGAAAAATAATTCGAGTTACCTGCTTACCTATTTCAATTGCGATAGGCGCAGCAGGCAGTAACATTAACCGGGTTTTCAATATGCGGTTGGCACCAGCAATAAAAAAGAAACTGGCCAGAAACGAAAACAAATATGCCAAACTGACATCTCCGCCATACCAAAATTTAAGTACCATTGACAGTAAAGCCACCACTGTAGGAACATACAGCAGTAAATCCCACATCATGCCTTTGCGGTCTTGAACTAAATTGAAACGCGTATCACTCATGCTAGATCAACCCGCGTGACTTTCTGTTCCCGCCTTGAGAATCCTTTTAATTCCCGCTTCCATTTCGCCATGCAACATGCGTCCTGGCTGAACTCCGCTAACAAAACCTTTATCATCTATAAAGAAAGTCCAGGGATCACCCATCACACGATATGCCTTGAATGCTTGCGGATTTTGGTATTGATCCATGTGCAAAAAAAGCACCTGGGTTTGATATTTTTCCAAGAGCGCTTTCATTATTTGCAACTGGCCATCACACACGGTGCAATGGCCAGGTGTGGCAAACTCCAAGACGATAGGTTTATTAAGCGCTAATGCTTTATCCAAAGAGTATTGGTACATGCGTGCATCTGGCTGACGATATGTTGTCATTTTACTCATGTCCCCGCCGACATCTGCCAATGTTTTGGTGGGCAAACTAGGTGCTAGCATACCTTTCTGCAACATTCCCATTGAAGCCCCCCCCATGCTCCATGCGGAAAACTGTTCGCCGCAACCACAAACCAGGCAGGAAACAACGAGCAGCCATATTATTCTTATTTTCACTTGGGCCGGTTCCATCCATTACAAGTACGGTATATATTATATCCCCAAATAATGTTAGCCAGTAAAACCACACTACCAAAAATTCCTGCGAGTGACATAAAACGTGATGCCACCGACTCTCCGTCGTCATCAATAAAAATACCAATCAGCCCCGCAGAACTGAAGAAAACCACGACCCCCAGCAGGCCAAGATTATGCATCCAGAAATGGATCTTGACCAAACGCAGACTGTAGATGGAACGACGCACCAACCGTGGTATAAGATAATATACCGCGCCGAAAATAGCCATTTCCACCCATCCCAACAAATTAATATGGGTATGCCCTAAAACGATCCTATGGCCGGGTATCCCGCTATTAACAAAGTGCCTAAAGGTGGGAATCCCGCCCATCAACGCCCCCCAGGAAAAACCAATTATGCTGTAAATAATACATGCATAAATAAACCACAATGTATATTTGGTATATTCTTTATCCTGAGTCCAAGGCTCATTTGGTTCCTGCATCATGCTGATTCTCTTTCGCTTTTAATTTCACTTCTTCACGTACATCCTTATAATCCGATTTCCAGCTATCTGGCGCCCACATCCTAACCATCTCATCAATAAACTTGGACTCTCCACCCACAGGAGGAAGTCGCGACGCATTAGACCCTGGATTGGCTCGTAACTCGGAAAGAAACATAGCGATCGCCTGCAAATCCGCTTGCGGCAATTTCGCTACGAAAGCAGCTCCTTTAAAAGGGCCATGATCCATCGTTGTTCCAGGGTAAGATGCTTCTGGATCGGTTAAAAATTTGTTAAGGTATTCAAGGGTACGCTTGGAACCGATACCGTCGAGAACCAACCCCATATTTGTACCGTTGCGCATTGCGCGGTGACAGACAGTGCATCCCGCTGTACGAAATAATTCTGACCCGCGCAAGCCTTTTGTGGAAAAGTCATACTGAAGTACTGGATACATCGGCTTATCCAAGCGTAATCTGACAACTTCTAGCACCAACCAACTGGCAAAAGCCATAATGCCAATCAGCGCAAAACCCCCAAATAGCAATTTTTCTCCAAGCTTCATATTGCTAATTGCCATACTGAATTACTCCCGACTACTTAATATACATTCCAATAGATAAAATCCCCGCGTCCAGAACAACTCGACGCGGGGATTTTAAAAACAAAATCTATTCAATAACTTAAATACTTCTATCGAACTAAAATTTCCTTCAAAACGGTTTGATTATCTATCAAAAGTCCGTCCCGTACATTAATTGGCTGAGCAGTAGTCAAATATGCAGCAACATTATAAATGTCGTCATCTGTAAGCGTTTTCGCCACCGCCTGCATCATTGAAACCCCTCCAACTACAGGATCATTATTCCTTGTGCCATCACGCCAACTTTTCAATTGATTAACCAAATATACATATTTTTGATTGCCGATTGCCGGAAACATAGGGTCAGCACCGCGACCATTAAACCCATGACATGAATAACAAGAGGCTACCTTACCCTTTACCCCACTATGAACCAGAAGTTTTCCTAAATACGGCTGGCCAACCTGCTGGCCCTCTGCTTTAAGAGCTTTCAAATCAGACGGCTCAAACTTTCTGGGCAAACTATCTACAAATGCAGCCACATCACGGCGGTCTTGCTCGCTCAATGCTTTGGCGAATCCGTTCATTACCGCGCCTAGCCCAGAGGGGACTCGCTTATCTGCAGCAAAATTAGTGAGCTGTTTAACTATATAAACATAACCAATATTGGCTAAACGGGGCGCGCCCATGGCATCATTACCTAATGCATTTTCACCATGACAGGTCAGGCAAGCAGGAACATCCCCTTTTCCTTGGGTAAAGATGGTCTTACCGTTAGCAGGATTCGCGCTAACTTTTCCAGCTTCCGCAGAAGCGGCCGTTCCTGATACCAATACAGTGATAGCTATTATTGCAAGCCATGACGACAACATGGATGTAGATTTGCGCATTTCCCCCCCTTATTTCTTGAATTCTTCAATTTAATCTTCCCTTAACAACTTTACAAGTTGCTGGTCTTTCAACCACTATGTAAAGACACACCATGTTTTCGAAAGACATCCAAAAACAATATTTTCGCCATCCACAGTATTATTTAGCCTTGTTTCATTAAGAATTCTTCTTAAACAAGATCGCGGCCATACCAAAAATAAATCCAAAAATACACACATACATCAAAAGAACTTGGCCGGTAGTCACATTCTCAAACATAACTTCTCCTCCTCTCCAATACTGCTTTGGTTAAAAAACTTATTGTGCTCATGGTCTTTCTAGACTGACGAATTTTATCACTGCCAATTTATATTACGCAAGTTTTTTAGCAATTTGGACTTTCGGGATCGCTTCAGTTTAAAACACATCATTTCTCCAAACTTAATATCACATTAGCAGTTACTGCAGTGTGCATGATCAGCACGGGTACGTTATACTGCGACTCTTGGAAAGCGCCCGTAGCTCAGCTGGATAGAGTATTGGTTTCCGAAGCCAAGGGTCGTGGGTTCGACTCCCGCCGGGCGCACCAGTAATCAAAATTATGACTGGTTTTAACCATTACTTTTTTAGCTTTTAAAGTTTGGCCTGCACGGGAATCTTGAATGACCGTTTTGGGCTGATCCATAGCAGCGCAATATCTGGCAGCCCTCATGACGCAGCTGCTAGTGCAAGACATGCACACCCGCAATCAACAAGTAGGCAAAGTTATCGAAGAAAGATAGGGCGAAATCCGGTTGGATTTAAAATCGCACTTTAAAATCTGCTTGATCAAATTCCCGCCTATCCACATACACAATAATTCTATTGGTTATGATCATGTGTAATAGCAATATCGATCAACAATGTTTTCACGATTCTGCTGCTATGAAAAATCCGTTTATCGGATAGCTGAAGCCCATGATGCCTCTCAAAAATCAATTAAAACACCGACTAAACTTAATAAGCCGCGATCTATTTGTGCAGCACATCAGCAATGTTATGAACAACCTAACATAAATATAACTATAGAATGGAGCCATAACATACCCAATCGACCCTGAGATCATTCGTAAAGCGACTGAATCCATACCATTTTCAATCCGCTAGCACAGAAACAACACATGCCATACAGCCCCATACCTCCCACCGAATTTGTTGCCTGGTTTCGTTCGGTTGCGCCTTACATCAACGCCTTTCGTGGCCGCACTTTCGTGGTCGCCTTCGGCGGTGAAGTAGTAGCAGATGGTAAATTCGTCGAACTGACCCACGACCTTAATCTACTTTCCAGCTTGGGTGTGCGCCTCGTATTAGTACATGGCGCTCGTCCACAAATCGAACGTCATTTATCGCGCAACAATCTTGAAGACCACTATCACCATGGTATCCGCCTAACCAATTCAGAAGCCATGCAATGCGTAAAAGAAGCGGTGGGTCGCGTGCGAGTAGAAATCGAGGCTTTGCTGTCGATGGGCTTGGCGAATTCACCTATGGCTAACGCCGATATCCGCGTCGCGGGCGGCAACTTCATCACCGCCCAACCGATGGGCGTAATTCATGGCGTGGATTTACTGCATACTGGCAGCGTGCGTAAAATAGACGTTGTAGCGATCAAAAACCGACTTGAGCACAATGAAGTGGTTTTACTTTCACCCCTTGGTTATTCGCCCACCGGCGAGGTGTTCAACCTCACTCTGGAAGAGGTGGCAACGCGTACCGCTATCGCGCTTGACGCAGATAAACTGATTTTTCTAATGGAGATGGACGGCGTGCAAGATAAGCACGGCAATTTACTGCGAGAATTAACCGTCGCCAATGTCAATACCCTCTTGTCCGAAAAAGGCAAGTTGCCAGAAGATGTATCACTGTTCCTGCCGTGCGCGGTGCACGCCTGCGAAGCAGGCGTAGCACGCACGCACCTGATCAGCCGCCATATTGACGGCGCCATTTTACAAGAACTTTTCAGTGATATCGGTATCGGCAGCATGGTGGTGGGAAGCACACTCAACACTTTGCGTGATGCCACAATTAATGATGTAGGCGGCATTTTGCAACTGCTGCAACCATTGGAAGCTGAAGGCATACTAGTACGACGTGGCCGCGAGCGACTGGAACGTGAAATTGGGCACTTCGTGGTGCTGGAACATGACCACCGCATCATCGGCTGCGCCGCATTGTATCCATTCGTCGAAGAGCGAACCGCCGAGCTCGCCTGCCTCGCTGTGCAAACCAACTACCGCAAACAAGGTTACGGCGACACACTACTTAAACACATCCTGGCCGAGGCCCAAGCACAAGGCTTACATAAGCTATTCGTGTTGACCACGCGCACTGCTCACTGGTTTATTGAACGGGGCTTCAAGGAAACGGATGTCGGGCAATTGCCTACACAGAAAAAAATGCTTTACAACTATCAGCGCCGCTCCAAGGTATTTCTGAAAAACCTATGATCAAATCGTACATAGAATGCAGTTGAATCTTTGCGGGTCTTGGTGATTGATGTCAGAATTAAAACCTTAAACTAAATAATCGGAGAACTTAATAATGACAAGAATGGTGCACTGCATCAAATTGGGCCACGAAGCAGAAGGACTGGAGCGCGCGCCATATCCTGGCGAGTTGGGAAAACGCATTTTCGAGCAGGTTTCGAAAGAGGCTTGGGCCGCGTGGCTCAAACACCAGACCATGCTGGTCAACGAAAACCGCTTGAATCTCGCAGAGGCTCATGCTCGCAAATATTTAGCCCAACAAATGGAAAACCATTTCTTTGGCGATGGCGCGGAAATGCCTTCCGGCTATATGCCGCCGGGCAAATAAATAATTTATGTCGTCGACTCGGCCACCAAATTAAAAAGCTCACCTAACCCAGCCGACCTTAATACTCGCTCTTCCTCCCAAACGGAAGAAAAAGCAAGATCGCACTGCAGAAGAAATTATAGGCTAATGGAATAGCCAAAGTATTTGTGAAATAGAGTGGAGAGCTCGTCGCGAGTGGGATTGTGGTTCTGTCCGCCACGGCTGGCGATTTTCAGCGAACCTAGCAAAGAGGCAAGACGTCCGGTGGTATCCCAATCCCAGCCTTGCTGAATGCCGTGCAGCAAACCTGCACGATAAGCATCACCGCAGCCAGTGGGGTCGAGCAATGTCTCAGCCATGGGCGTTGGGATGCGCACCTCCTTGCCATCTGCATAAATGAGCGACCCTTGTGCGCCGAGGGTAATGATGAAAGCCTGTGTCAGCTTGCTGAGTTCTTCAATTTTTTTTCCAGTTTTTTCCTGCAATAGCTTGGCCTCATAGTCATTTACCGTCACATAATCCGCCTGCTTGACGAAGTTCAATAATTCATCACTACTAAACATCGGCATACCTTGACCCGGATCGAACACGAAGGGAATGCCTGCCGCATGGAATTCCTGCGCGTGCTGCAACATGCCTGCACGCCCATCTGGGGATACGATGCCAAGCGTAACATCTTTGGCATCGAATACATGGTTCTGTTCAGAGAAGCTCATCGCACCAGGATGGAAGGCAGTAATCTGATTATCGTCCAGATCGGTTGTGATAAAAGCTTGGCCAGTGAAACTGTCCGGTACATGACGAATGTATTGTTGCGATAAGCCTAATTTTTCCAGGCGTGACGTGTAAGGGCCAAAATCATCACCTACCGTCGCCATGATCAACGGATTGCCTTCGAGTAGTTTCAAATTATAGGCAATGTTCCCTGCACAGCCGCCAAACTCTCGACGCATCTCCGGCACCAGAAAGGAGACATTCAGGATGTGTATCTGCTCAGGCAAGATGTGTTTTTTGAACTGGTCGTTAAACACCATGATGATGTCGTAGGCTAAGGAGCCACAAATGAGCGTATGCATATTGATCGCGTGAGTTGAATAAAGGGGACAGGGATTATAGCAGTCAGCATAGTATCAATTTGACATAGCCCTCTCAGCTCTTCCTGATTTAACCATCTCAACCCTCAAATATTAATGGGAATTCAAATCAGAAATTAAAAAAAGTTACATCAAAATTTCTTCAATATCGTCGTTGTACCCACTCAATTAGCGCGTTTTGTGCTTGCTGCCCTGCTGCGGCATTGGGATGGTTGATTAAAAAAACCAAAATCCATTGCTTTCCGCTACGGGATTGCACATAACCGGCAACGGCTTGCACGCCTTCCAGCGAACCAGTTTTTAGATGAGCGTGGTTAGCAGCTTCACTGTCCGTGAGGCGTTTTTTAAAGGTACCATCCACCCCGACGATAGGTAAGGAGGCCTCGAATTCCATTGATAACGGGCTGCGCTGCGCGCTACGCAACAACAATGCCAAACTGCGCGGACTGATCCGTTCCCGACGCGAAAGTCCGGCACCGTTTTCCAGTATCAGTTCAGGGAAATACAATTTTTTTTGGGTCAGCCAATTACGTATAGTCCGTTCGCTGTGAGTGAAGTTGGCGGGTATCTCGGCAGTCCCGCCCAAGCTTAGAAAAAGTTGACGCGCCATAACATTGTTGCTGAATTTATTAATGTCGCGAATCAATTCAGCCAATGGCGCGGAATTATGTGTTGCAAACAGAATCGCATTATCTGGAACCGTACCCTCACGCAATGTACCCTGCAGCACGCCCCCCATCTCTTGCCACAACACACGAAACACGGCATATAGATAGCTTGGGTGGGACAGCAAGCTGACATGTCGCTCACGCTCACCGCACTGGGCCGGAAAAACACCTTGTACACGTAGCGTATCGCCTTGCAATTGCATGGACAGCGCATCATTCCAGTCGCTGCAATTTACTGGTACGGTTGCTGCCATAACGCGGTTGTCCAGCCTGATGCCCGCTAGTTCCGGCATGCTGATAATCTTGATTTTTTCGCCCTCTGGAATAAAGCGCAGGCGCACAGAGTTAAAATTAAGCAACAACGCATCCGGTCCCGTGTTGTAGGGACGCATCGGCTCGTTATCGAATTCCGCGGGATCGTGCGGAGCGAGCTGGAATACACTACGGTCCAGCACCAGATCGCCGCGAATCTCACGCAGACCGCGACTACGCAGCTCATGTAGCCACAGCCATAATTTTTCCAGCGTCAATTTGGGATCGCCGTAACCCTTCAGGATCAGGTCGCCGTGCAGCACATCTTGTTCCAACTTGCCGTCAAGATATGCCTCTGTCTTCCAGCTATACGAAGGGCCTAGCAATTCCAGCCCAGCGTAAGTGGTGAGCAGTTTCATGGTTGAAGCCGGACTCATCGACTGCTTCGCATTCACACTAATAAGCGGTATACGCGCATTCACCTCGCGTACCTCCACACCGATACTGTCCAGCGGAATGTGCGCTAGCTGCAGCGCTTTCACCACTGGCGGCGGCAGTATGGCGGCGTAAGAACTGGGAATGAAGAAAAAGATAAGTATCAGTTTGTGAAGCAGCTTCATGAATACCTCTCTACTGCCGTCATTCGCGCTTTTGCGGGAATGACGAGTTTGAATTGCACTTCTTTGGTTCAATTAGATGATCGCCGCAATGATTGCCAGTGTATTTTCAACTAACATGTCCATTTCAGCCTCGCTGATGATATAGGGTGGCATGAAATAGATCGTATTGCCCATCGGCCTCAGCAGTAGTTCTTTCTCCAGCGCGAGGCTGAAGCAGCGTTGCGCGAAATCGTCATACAAGCTATCCACCTCAAATGCCCAAATCATGCCAGTGTTGCGGAAATTTTTTACACGGGGGTGATCACGTAAGGGTTCTGCAATGCGGTTAAGATAAACGGCTTTGTTGCGGTTGGTTGCGATGACATTATCTTGCTCAAAGATTTCCAAGGTAGCCAATGCCGCACGGCAGGCCAACGGATTGCCAGTATAGGAATGTGAATGTAAAAAACCACACGTCACCTTATCTGCATAAAATGCCTGATAGATGGTATCCGTGGTCATCACCACGGATAGCGGCAGATAGCCACCGCTTAGACCCTTGGACAAACACAGGAAATCCGGCGAAACACCCTCTTCTGTACTATCCCGACCGAGGGACTTTTCTGCCTGCTCACAAGCAAACATCGTTCCCGTCCGTCCCATCCCCACTGCAATTTCATCGGCAATGAAATGCACATCGTATTGATCGCATAACTCGCGCGCACGAGTTAAATAAGCCGGGTGATACATAACCATGCCCGCCGCCCCCTGCACTAACGGTTCGATAATGAAAGCGGCAATATTATGATGATGTTGCTGCAAATGTGTTTCAAGCTGCGCAGCACAGCGTACAGCATAGTCTCGGGCGCTCTCTCCAGATTCTGCATTGCGCCAGTCAGGGCTTAATACTGTGGCATTCTGTTTGATCAATGCACTATATGCACCCTTGAATAGTGCCACATCGGTCACTGACAATGCGCCTAGTGTTTCACCGTGATAGCTATTTTGCAGACTGATGAAATTGCTCTTGTGAGGCCGACCACTGTTACGCCAATAATGTACGCTCATTTTTAGCGCAATTTCAATAGCCGATGCGCCGTCTGAGGCATAAAAACAATGGCCCAGACCGACAGGGGCCAGCTGCGCCAATCGCTCGGAAAGCTGCACCACCGGTTCATGAGTAAAGCCAGCCAGCATCACATGCTCTAGCTGCTCTAGCTGAAGGGTAATGGCGGTATTAATGCGCGGGTTGCAATGCCCGAACAAATTCACCCACCACGAACTCACCGCATCCAGATAGCGTTTACCGTCAAAATCATATAGCCACATTCCTTGCCCACGCTGGATAGGGATTAGCGGTAAAGTCTCATGGTGCTTCATCTGCGTGCAGGGGTGCCACACGGCGGAACGGGAACGGGCAAGCAAATTGATATTAGGCATGACAGGTCTCAAAGGTTCCAACAGGCTTGGTATATCTAGCCGTTATTGTTTTATTGATCCGGCACAAATTATTCATGAAGCCGCGTAGGCGACTTTTGGGTCGCCGAAATAACGGCGCACGCGTTCGGGGTTTTGCTCAAGCATGATCATGTGATCAGTCGCAGCAGCTCTGAGTTTTGCCTTGGTGCGCACTGGCACCTTTGAAGTGATGACGTGCTTGAGATCTGCATTCAGTCTTTCTTCGGGGTTGAGTTCAGGGCTGTAGCTGGGCAAGTAGAACAACTCGATTTTCTGTGCGTTCTCGGCAGCCCAAGCCTTTACAGGTTTGCTGTGATGAACTCTCAAGTTGTCCAGTATCAGAAACACCTTGCGGTCTGTATCCTTGATGAGCGCCTCCAGAAATTCAATGAGCTTGTCGGAGTTAAATGCCTCATCAATAATCATCCAGCGCGTTTTACCCTGATTGGTTACCGTCGCAATCATCGATAGCTTGTGGCGCGTGCCGCCTACTGCGAACGTCACAGGTGTCTTGCCCACCGGCGCATAGCTCCTGCCTCTGACATCCGTGTTGACTAGCGCCGTCTCGTCGCCCCAGTGAATTTCCGCACCTTCTGTTTTTGCTCTGGCTTCAATGGCCGGATATTGTTCATCAAGCCAAGCCTGGACGGCTTCAGGCCGCTGCTCGTATGCTTTTTTAATGGGTTTTTGTGGTGTAAAACCCCAACGTGCCAAGTAGTTGCCTACTGCCCGAATAGACAGCTTGATACTGTGCGCCAGCTCAATGTGCTGGCGCACAGCGGGCCTGCTCCATAGCGCAAAATCCATCTTGAGTTGTTCGGGGCGTCTGTCGCAGATGGTTTGTTGGATCGCCAGCTCTTGGCTAACCGTCAAGCGACGTCCACTGCCAGGTTTTTTACCCCGAACGCCGGGCTTGAGTGCCCCCGAACCTTCAGCCTTATACAACCGCAGCGCCGTATTGACTGCCGTCCAGCTCAGTCCCGTCTGCACCACGATCTCCATCACCACCATGCCTTTGCGGTGCATACGTATGACTTGCTTGCGTCGTTCATGCAGTACTTCTCGCGACTGCTTGCGGGCATCTTCTTTTTCCATACTCCATGGACATCGAAAATCAAGAAAAGTTCACTTATAAATCGTGCCGGGTCTATAAATCATCCTGGTTGCAACCACCAGTTAGTCGAAGAGCTTCTATACCGGGTGAAAGCATTGAATCCAGCATATAAATGCCGAGACTGTGGAGATAGTGTGCAGTAGTCAAGTTTTTTCATGAACTGCGACAACACTTACTGCTTCGCAGTGATGAGCATAATTACGTTGCCAAACCCATTTTTATTTTCAGATAGCAGTGAACCTTATGTCCTTTCAGAAAATAAATTTATTTAACTATATCCCATACCGCCATCATTCCTAAGTCCCCGTGTTCAATGATATGGCAGTGAAATACAGTCCGCCCTGAAAAGTCCCTGATAGGTACGAGCATGGTTATAGATCCGCCTTTTGGTACGTTTATAGTGTCCTTCCATGCAGGGATACTGGAATATAAAGATGCATACTCCTTCTCTCCCCCTTTCATGAAAATTATCTGAGCCGGGTTTACATGCTGGTGAAACGGATGATCCATGCCGCTGAAATTTTGAATCTCCCATAATTCAAAGGTCCCGACCTTCGATGTATGAACAAAAGGATCGTCTCCAAAGCTCTTATTATTTATAAACCCCTTATTAACTCCCATGGAAAGAGCTATCTGTGACCTGCGAAGAGCAGCGGTATCCACATTCAGTTTTTTTGCATGGGGATTAATTGTGGCAGGAATTTCGTCCTTTACAGCGTTTCCGCGATAAGAAGCAGTCATGAGCGTTATGGTCTGAGGCACATTACCGCCTCTGTCATAGGGCATGGAAAGGAATCTATAATTTCCTGATCCTTGGTCAGCCTTAATTAAAAGGTCTACCCTTTCCCCTGGCGTGAGGAGAATATTTGATAATGGATAAGGTTTATCGAGAAGCCCGCCATCGGTTCCTATCAGATACATGGTGTGTTTCTCAAGACTTAGTTTGTAGAACCTTGCAGTGCTGGCGTTTACCACTCTCCATCTCTGAACCTGTCCAGGATTTATCGGCAGGACAGGATTTATCTGGCCATTGACCATGACAATATTTCCTTCCTTTCCATTCATATAATCCTCAAGAGTGTAGGGCGCTGGGTTAGTTCCCGCGAGGTCTATGTCATGTAAAGATATTATATGATTCTCAAAACCTGAGAGTCCATCGATCTCATCCGCAACAACCAGCGCGCATCCTGCAAGGCCCCCCCACATCTGCTCAGTAACCAAGCCATGGCCATGAGAGTGCAGGAAATTCAATGTCCCCGCCTCTTGTTTAGATAAATCGTATTCATATAGGAATTCTTCACCTGGATTGATATGTAGGAATACGTTATCCGATTTCCCGGATGGCGACACATGCCACCCGTGAGTGTGAATGTTGGTGATATTTTTCGTATAACCAAGGATATTTTTATCGGTCGTCAATGGAAGGGAGTTTTTAAAGTTAACGCTTAATTTGTCACCTCTTCTTACCCTTATGGTTTGTTGCGGAAAATGGCCGTTGTATGTCATAAGGTCGGCATTTACCCCGTTGATCATTACTTTTGCCGTCTTTGCCTCTAATGCAACCTCCACAACCCCCGCGTTAGCGCTCAAATTTAGCATTTCAGGAGGGTCTTTAAAATCCTCTCCTGCTGGCGGGTCGATCGCCTCTACTTTTACACTTTCTGAAATGCTTGATGGACTATCACTTTTAGTACATGCGCTGATCCCGTAAATTGCAGCCAGCCCTGTTGCGCCTGTTATTATAAATTCTCTCCTGGTAACTATCTTCCCCATTTTAAATCTCCTTTTGGCGATAGAATTTGGTAAGTTTTGTGACTATAGCAGGGGCGGTTTTAAGTACAAAATGCAAAAAGCTACACCGTAATGTAGCTTAAAATCAAAAGTATCCGGCATGAAGAATTCTACCGGGCATTTAAATCCAATTGACTGGCGAGGCCGTATGCTCAGTTTCCTCGCAATTGCATCCGGCTCCGCTTGTAAGAACACGCCCAAGTCGCTCCCTTTGGTAGCTACAGACGTGTCAGGCCGCTGGGTATTCTTGTTGCGACCTCACTGCCAGTTGCTGGCGTCCCACCATTTCCCTGTTCTGATCGTGGGTTATCGATAAGCGCTTTTGTGCTTCGATACGATTGAGTACATAGGCGACACTCTTAACCGCCGACGCAACGCGGCCTCTTCACATCCTGGCCAGCACGGTGAATATGGAGTGGGCACGAGTCAAGCGCGAACTGGCCAAAATCAAGATAGACACGATTTACTAAAAAGTGGCGACCTATTTTGCAAGGGAATCGCGGTGAAGTACGGTCGATGTACCTCAAATACGCTGGTATGAAACTATGGCTGTGGTATTTATGGCCTTTGTGTAATGCGTTGATACAAACGGAAAGGTTCTGATTTAACTCCCTTGCGGTTGCCTTCCCATAACTCGACCCAAGTTGTTTCGTCTTTCACTAGCTTGGCGGCACGTTCTCCATGCACCAGTAGCAGATCACAATCGAGTTGTACTTGAGTGTGCGTAGTGATATTTCCCAAATATTGCAACATGGCGCGCTGGGTATCGCCTACATCCAAGCTCGCAATGCAACCATGCTGTATGGGCATGGCCTGCTTAAGGGAAGCGACCATGCCGCGATAGCTCTTGCCGTTGTCCAACCATGGTAGCCATAGTGTCATGGCAAGCACCCACAACAGAGTCACCCCGCTGGCCCAGTTAAGCACGGCGCGGCGCATGGAGCGTCCAACGCGCCACACCAGCAGCACCCACAGCACGGTGAAGGTCAGTGCAACCCAGAATGTTGTCGCATTAAACACTGGTTCAAAACCAGGCTGATAATCTTTCAGCCACAGCGTGATCTTGGCATGATTATCCCGTAGCAGCCCAGCCCAGCCCCACCACATCAAGATGGCGACAAAACCGAAAGTCATGATGCCGAACCAATCCAGCGCGTTGGCTGCTCCCCGGCGGAGAGTGGGAAGAGCTGCAGTAGCAAGCAAGGCTAACGGCAGTAGTAGGGGCAACGCGAACACTTCCTTGATATTGGGCACCACACTCAACGTAAACAACATTACAAAAAAACTCACCAGCAACAGCTGGAATTCCGCTTCACGCAGTACTCTTCTTCGCGCCTCCCACACTGCCCAAGCAGCCAATGGCAAAGCAGGCCAGGCGAACCAAGGCAATATCTTTACGTAATATAGCGCCTGTGCATAATCGCCACCTCGAATATAGTCAAACCAGTGGCCGATGTTAAGCGTCCAAATCCATTCCATAAATAGATCTGGCGAACGTTGGTACAACAAGAAAGGCCAGACAGTTAGCCAGGGCAACGCAAACAGCAATGCGATGCCCAGGCTGGAAAGAAAAGAGCACATGCGCCAGGTGCGGAATAGCAACAGCGCGGCACTGATCAGCACGAACAGCGTGGGAGCGATAAAACCCTTGGACATAAAGCCAATGCCGATACCATTGCCAATTAGCATGCCTGCCAATAAAGTACGGCGCATGCTTAAAGTGTAGCCATATAACATCATGGCGCAGCCAGTGAGCAAAGCAAGATCGGTGATAAGCTCATGTGAGCGTACCAGCATGCCGAGACAACCGACCAGAATGATCGCCGCAGTCCAACCGCGTCCCCTCCCGAATAGTTCGCGTCCGGACAGCCCTATGAACAGCAGCGTAAGAGCGGTATAAAAGCCGCTGGCCAGGCGCGCGCCATCATGTAGCTCAAGCAAAGGAGAGAATAGTTTGGCGAAAAGCGCGGCTGTTATGTAGAACAGCGGTGGCTTGTCCACGTAGGGTTCGCCAGCCAAGGTAGGAACTAGCCAATCGCCGCTTTGCAGGATGTGATAGACCAACCCGAAACTGTAAGCATCGTCTGACTGCCACGGGTCATGCCCTACCAACCCTGTGCCTAACCACACCGCACACAGCAGTGCCAGCAACCAGGCTTTAGCTATCGTGATCGGGTGTTCTTGTGTCGGGGGATAGGGAAACATGCGCGCTTATTCCAAGACCTTGATGCGCTGTCCGGGTATGGGTTTATAGAACATTTGGGTAGCCACTACCCTGCTGGTGCAATTAAAAACAAAAAAGGCAGCGTCCGCTGCCTTTCAATTGTTGCTTACCGTTTAGTTTCATTATGGTGCAGATTTTGCACCGGACTTGCCATATTTTTGGCGGAATCTCTCCACTCGACCAGCGGTATCCACGATTTTTTGCGTGCCGGTATAGAAGGGGTGACAGTCCGAGCAAACTTCTACATGCAGCGGTTTACCCATTGTGGACTTGGTTTTGAAAGTATTGCCACAACTGCAAGTAACTGCAATTTCGTCGTATTGCGGATGAATGTCGGTTTTCATTTTGGCTTCCTTAAACATGAAAATTGAGGACTTAAAAATTTAAAGCAGTGCGCACTAACGCACATATAAGGGCATAGATTATCCCTGAAATGAATCCCCCGCGCAACTTTATGTTAGATCGTTTGCCGACCACCCCCTTATTCCGGTATAGTTCTACCTGCCGTTTAAACCAATGGAAGAACATGCTGCCTAGTAAGTAATGAATACAGGCGCATTGCCGAAGGCGCAACACCCGTAACCGCTCAGGCTCAAGAACTGTTGGCACAGGCAAATCTGGAGAGTGCTGTTGACACAGCCACCGAAGGGGCACACGGATTTATTCGTAATCTCTCAGGTAAAGAGGACAGATGGGGCGAGGCAGATATTTCTGTCTCGCCTTTTTTATTTTTTTGAAAGATTACTCATGACACTCAAACATACTCCTCTGAATGCAGCACACCGCGCAATGGGCGCGAAGATGGTCGATTTCGGCGGCTGGGATATGCCGTTGCATTACGGTTCACAACTTGACGAACACCATCAAGTACGTCGCGATGCCGGCATGTTTGATGTCTCGCATATGCGCGTGGTCGATATAAGCGGCGAAGGCGTGCGCGACTTCTTGCGCTATCTGTTGGCAAACAACGTGGACAAACTGCAATCTTCCGGAAAAGCACTGTATTCTTGCCTGTTGCGCCCGGATGGTGGTGTACTCGATGATCTCATCGTATATTTCATGAATGAAATGTGGTTTCGCATCGTCGTGAATGCTGGTACAGCCGATAAGGATATTACGTGGATGATTAAACAGGCTACCGTCCGCGCGTCACAATTGCAGATTACTTCACGCAATGATCTGGCGATGATCGCGGTGCAAGGACCCAATGCGGCGGCAAAGCTATGGCAGGCCTTGCCCGGATCACAAAAATTGGCGGAAGGACTCAAGCCCTTCAATGCCGTAGAGTGGAATTCGATGTTTATCGCCCGAACTGGCTATACTGGCGAAGATGGCTTCGAGATCATACTACCGGCCACAGCTGCACCTTCCTTCTGGCAAACACTGAATGACGCGGGGGTGAAGCCTATCGGGCTAGGCGCACGTGACACATTGCGTCTGGAGGCAGGCATGAACCTGTATGGTCATGATATGGATGAGACCATAAACCCGCTGGAAGCTGGGCTGGCGTGGACAGTAGACCTGGTGAGTGAACGCGACTTCATTGGTAAAACAGCGCTTGTCACCAAGCCTAGAACTCGAAAGTTAGTCGGCCTTGTCTTGCAGGATCGCGGGGTGCTGCGTGATCACCAAGTGGTACACAGCAACCATGGCGATGGCGAAATTACCAGCGGTAGTTTTTCGCCCACGCTGAATCAATCAATCGCCTTGGCACGTATACCCTCCACGGTACAAATAGGCGACATGGTACAGGTGGCGATTCGCGATAAAATGCTGGCGGCTAAGGTAGTAAAATACCCTTTCGTACGTAACGGCAAAGGCTTAATCTAATTTTTACTTTTTAAGGATATAACCATGAGCAACTTAAACGATCTGCCAGGTAATCTGAAGTACACCGCATCCCACGAGTGGATCAAAAAAGAAACCGACGGCACGATCACGATCGGCATCACCCAACATGCGCAGGAGCTGTTAGGCGACATGGTATTCATAGAAAATCCAGCGGTTGGCCGCCAATTGAAAGCCAAGGAAGAATGTGCAGTAGCAGAATCGGTGAAGGCTGCAGCTGACATTTATGCGCCTGTTAGCGGTGTAGTGGTCGCGGTTAACGCTGAGCTCGGTAATGCGCCAGAAAAGATCAATGCAGATCCTTATTCCACATGGATGTTCAAAATGAAGCCGGATAATACCGCTGACGTAGACACGTTAATGGATGCTGCAGCGTATCAGACACTAATCGATAGTGAAGCACATTAATACGTTGTAATGGACGAGATAATTCCCACTTATAATATCTATTTACACTCCTTTAAAAAATAAAGCCAGCAATGATTACAACCGATAAATTTGTAAACCGTCATAACGGTCCGCGCGAAAATGATGTTAAGACAATGCTTGATACAATTGGTGCAGGTTCTGTAGATGAATTAATTGATCACACCATTCCTGCTGCGATCCGCTTAAAAAAACCATTGAACTTACCATGTGGGATGACTGAGTATCAATACCACAAGCATTTACGTGGCGTTGCGGCAAAGAATAAACTTTTTAAAACCTATATTGGTTTAGGTTATTACAACACGATAGTTCCCCCTGTTATCCAGAGAAATGTTTTAGAAAATCCGGGTTGGTATACCGCTTACACTCCTTATCAGGCAGAGATTTCACAAGGTCGTTTAGAGGCATTATTGAATTTCCAAACCATGATTATGGATTTAACAGGAATGGAAATAGCAAATGCATCGTTACTGGATGAATCCACTGCAGCAGCTGAAGCGATGGCAATGTTGTTCAATAATCGCACGCACGGAGCAATTGAAAATGGAGCGAACAAGTTTTTCGTTTCCAACGAATGTTACCCGCAAACTATCGATTTATTAAAAACACGTTCAACTCCAATGGGAATTGAATTAGTGGTTGGTGACTTTAAAACTGGAACGTTAGATAGCAGCATTTATGGTGCATTGCTTCAATATCCAACCGCTGATGGCAAAGTTCACGATTACGCTGACTTTGTAAAAAGAGCAAAAGCAAATGGAACCACCATTGCTGTAGCAGCCGATATACTGAGTTTAGTATTACTAACTCCTCCAGGCGAATGGGGAGCTGATGTTGTTGTTGGTTCCACACAACGCTTTGGTGTCCCCATGGGTTACGGCGGCCCGCACGCTGCATATTTTGCTTGCCGTGAGGAATATAAACGATCCATTCCGGGCCGTATCATTGGGGTTTCGATTGACGCAGACGGAAATCAAGCATTACGTATGGCATTACAAACGCGCGAGCAACACATACGTAGAGACAAAGCCACCTCCAACATTTGTACTGCACAAGCATTATTAGCCATTATGGCAAGTATGTATGCGGTATATCACGGACCAGAAGGCCTCAGAGGAATCGCACAACAAATACATTGTACTGCTATAGCATTGGCAGCCGAGTTAAAAAAATTAGGCTATATCATTGAAGATGGAATTTATTTTGATACCATAAAAATCAGTGGAACAGACAATGCGAAAATTAAACAATTAGCGCAAGCAGCACAGATTAATTTCCGTTATACGGATGATGCGATTACTATTTCTGTTGACCAAACTACCGATACCGATGACTTGAATGCGCTTATTAATGTATTCGCACAAGCCGTTGGCAAAACCATTTCTAAAACTACGGAAGAACATATTTTTAATCAACAATCTTTGATCAAAAATCGTCAATCTTTGATCCTTCAACACCCTATATTTAATATTTATCATTCGGAATCTGAGCTGATGCGGTATATCAAGCGATTGGAAAACAAGGATTTATCTTTGACCCATTCAATGATTTCATTAGGTTCTTGTACTATGAAATTAAATGCCGCCTCCGAATTAATGCCTATTACGTGGCCCGAATTTGCCCATATCCACCCCTTTGTACCAGTTGAACAAGCGGCGGGTTACCATGAAATAATCGATGACCTGGACAAATCATTAAGTGAGATTACGGGTTTCGAAAAAATGAGTTTTCAGCCCAACAGCGGCGCTCAGGGCGAATATGCCGGATTATTGGTCATTCAGGCATATCATCAATCACGTGGTGAGGCGCACAGAAATATTGCGTTGATTCCGACATCGGCACATGGCACCAATCCTGCCAGTGCTGCAATGTGTGGCCTGAAGATAGTGTTGGTGAAATGTGACAAAGTAGGAAATATTGATGTAAGCGAATTGCGTGAAAAAGCAATTCAGCATAAAGATAACTTGGCATGTTTAATGATTACATACCCAAGCACTCACGGTGTTTACGAAGAAAGCATTATCGAGATTACCAACATCATTCATGAAAATGGCGGACAAGTTTATATGGATGGCGCCAACATGAATGCACAAGTAGGCTTAACCAGCCCCGGAAATATTGGCGCTGATGTTTGCCATTTGAATTTACATAAAACTTTTGCAATTCCTCACGGCGGCGGCGGCCCCGGCATGGGGCCAATTGGCGTTGCAAAACACCTGGCTCCTTTTTTGCCTTCACATTCATTAGTAAAAACTGGCGGCGGAAATGGCATACACGCAGTATCAGCAGCGCCTTACGGCAGTGCTTTAATTTTATTGGTATCTTATGGATATATAAAAATGTTAGGCAGCGATGGCGTTACAGAAGCAACACGCATCGCAATTTTAAATGCCAACTATATTAAAGAGTCATTAAAAAATTATTTCCCTACCTTATATAGTGGTGCCAATGGACGTTGTGCGCACGAAATGATTTTAGCCTGCGTTGCGTTTAAAAGAGACGCTGGAATAGAAGTAGGGGATATTGCAAAGCGATTAATGGATTATGGATATCATGCACCGACAGTTTCATTCCCGGTACCCGATACATTAATGATTGAGCCAACCGAAAGTGAATCAAAAGAAGAATTGGATCGTTTCTGCTCTGCTATGATTTCTATACGTAAAGAAATTGATGAAGTAATTACAGGTAAAGCGGATAAAGAAGATAACGTACTTAAAAATGCACCGCATACAGCCAAATCAGTTCTCACGAGCAATTGGAAACACAGCTATTCGCGCGAAAAAGCTGTTTATCCATTAAAGTGGGTACAAGACAACAAATTCTGGCCCAGTGTTGCCCGTGTAGACAATGTCCGTGGTGATAAAAATCTGATTTGTGCTTGCCCGCCAATAGAAGCGTATGCAGATGATGCGCTATAACACACCTTAACAAAAAGAAAGAAATCATGGCTAATGAAACTTCAACTAACCCTGCTGTCACCTTGAACGGTACGCCCATTACATTGTTCGGTACTTTTCCAACCGTTGGTCAAATTGCCCCTGAATTCACGCTAGTGGACAAAGACCTGAAAGATGTGGCGTTAAAAGACTTTGCCGGCAAGCGCAAGGTTCTTAACATTGTGCCTAGTTTGGATACCGCCGTGTGCGCCACTTCTACGCGCAAGTTCAACGAAGCGGCAAGCAAGCTCGACAACACAGTGGTACTGGTGATTTCCGCTGATTTACCATTTGCCATGAGTCGCTTTTGCGTGGCTGAAGGATTGAACAATGTCACCACGCTGTCCTTAATGCGCGGGCGAGATTTCATGCGAAACTACGGCGTAAAGATTGCTGATTCTATATTACGTGGCGTAACCGCACGCGCTGTGTTGGTACTGGATGAGAATAACCACGTGTTGCACGCAGAATTAGTGGACGACATCACGCATGAACCTGACTATCAAGCAGCATTAAGTACACTAACGCAGCACTAATACAACAAGGTTGAAATAATCAACTAGGATGGGGAAATGGCTGTGCATGAAAATCCCCACCCTCCCAACCACTCTTTTCTCGTCCGCCGCAATCTGGCGCATGTTCCACTCGGCGCTGTGCAAGTGATCCGTATACCGATACATCTGTTGCGCCACGACCGATTTTTATTGAACTCGCCTGGCTAAATGGAATTAGACATCATTGAAAATGACGCGCTGAAGTATCGGCTGCAATTTCAGTAGAAGTAGTCGTCCGCGACAGGGTTGCCTTCCAGCTGCCGGAGAGCGCCGGACACTCGGCCAACGCGTGTGCAGCCACATAGTTCTCCTTGCGATGCAGCATTATGTTATTCGCGATCGCGACTGTCCATTCAGGATAAGGACGTTCCACCAATACCAGTGCCGCTCCGGCTTGAACGTTTCCCTCACGCAGAACACGGAAATACCAACCGGTCTTACCCGTGCGCACGACCCGCGCCACTAAGTCCTGAACCCTCCATCGGCGGGCAAGCTTCCAGCACGGCTGGCGAGGTTGAGAAATCTGTACCAATGCGCCACCAACCTCGAAAATATCACCGATGCAGATCTCTGTTTCCAGTAGGCCTGCCACAGTAAAGTTTTCTCCAAACGCGCCATTGGGTAACTCTTTATAATCAAGGTCGACGAGCCAAAATGCGTAATGTTCGAAAGGATAGGCGTTAATCGCTTTATCGAGTCCCCCATGGACGCGAAGATCAGCTTGCCCGTCGCCAGCCAAGTTAGTTATTCCGGCCCAAACTGGACCAGACACCGACTCCTTGAAGAAGCCAGTTGTCCACTCCTGATCCATGGTGTCTGAGGCGTCAGATGTCCCCAGTGTTTTAGGCAGGCCGACCTGAATAGAGAGGAGTTTTATGCCTGCATTATTCATTGAGAATATCCTTGTGTGAAAATTAATAGTCGGACTCGGCTTTATCGCAACCATCCGGAGTTACATCAACCACGTTACCGCCATGGCAAGCACTGCGAATGCCATCACGGCTGTCGCTAGCCAACCGATAATTCGAAGACCAGGCGTGATCACAAATTGTCCCATGACATCCGGTCTTGCCACCATTAACATTATCACTACCATGATGGGCACCGCAATGACGCCATTGATGACTGCGCTCCAGAATAGTGCCTTGATAGGATCAATGGGAGTGAAGTTAAGCGCTACGCCCAAGAGAGTCGCAATGATCAGAATCATATAAAAGCCTCGCGCCTCCATGAGCTTGCGGCCCAAACCGATGCGCCAATCAAATGATTCTGCGATGGCATAAGCGGCCGAACCTGCTAGAACAGGCACAGCGAGCAATCCCGTACCAACAATTCCGGCGGTAAATAATAGGAACGCAAATTCGCCAGCTAAGGGACGCAAAGCCTCCGCTGCCTGTGCAGAGGTTTGAATGTCCGTAATGCCGTGCAAGTGCAAAGTCACGGCTGCCGTCAATATGATAAAAAAGGCGATCAGATTGGAAAAACCCATTCCAATATAAGTGTCGATCTTAATACGCTGCAGGTGACTGTAGGCTTGTTCTGGCGCCTCTTTAAGCGGTGCCTCGCCTTCAGTCGCTTGCAGTTCCTCAACTTCCTGAGAGGCTTGCCAGAAGAACAAATACGGGCTGATAGTGGTACCAAATACGGCAACCACCACCATCACGTAATCCGCTTTGAATGATATGGACGGCATGATTGTGCGATAGAGCACCTCACCCCACGGCACATTGACGACGAACACCGTGACTACATAAGTAAAGAGCGATAATGTCAATATTTTCAGAATGGGTGCATAACGTGGAAAAGGTATGAATATTTGCAGCACCAACGATACCATGGCAAAGGTTATTGCATACCAGTGAGCAGGTCCACCAATGAGAAGTTTAAGCGCTGCAGCCATTGCGCCAATATCTGCCGCGATGTTAATCGTATTTGCAATCAGAAGCAGCCCAACGAGCACATAGAGCAGTGCTGGAGAGTAATGCAGACGGATATTGGCAGCAAGGCCATGCCCAGTCACCCGACCAATACGGGCACTTACCATCTGGATGCCGACCATAAGAGGGAAAGTTAAAAATGTCGTCCACAGCATTGCATAGCCAAATCCAGCTCCAGCTTGTGAATAGGTGGCAATGCCGCTCGGGTCATCATCTGCAGCTCCCGTTATAAGACCGGGTCCCAGCTTTTTCCAGAATAAACTGGTTTGTGGCAGGAGGGCTCTATATTTATTCATGGATGCCTATAATTCAGGTGTCAAGCATGGGGAATAAGTGCTCTCAAATAATGCATCATAAATCAAATCCAGTTTTTTCCTGCGATTTGGTCTGCCTGGGTTGCCAGCGGCACGAAGATAGATATTGTGAGACAGGCACATTACCCAGATGCTCGCGCATCATTGCGCTATTCTTGGATTCTGCCAGCGCGTTATCATTATGAGTGCCGGAGCCGAAATTCTGTTATCGCCATGGAAATGCCGGGACGTTGACGTAATACAACACTTTCGCCCCATCTCCGTCACCTTCATGCACGCTGTCGATACGGGTGAAGCCCGGCATCAATTCAGGGCGGTGCGCGCGGCGTTGGCCGGTGGATACATCCAATGTTCTGGTGCTGTTTACCGCCCCGCGGGTTGTAAGAGTTTGACCACCAGGAGTATTTCTGTTAAATTTAAAAGATGGATAGCAATGAATTTAAACAATGGCTTGTTAAGCAAGGCGCTACATTTCAGCCGGGTCAGGGAACTCACATCAGGGTGTTTCTTAATGGCCGTCAATCGGTTCTGCCGATGCATGACACGGAACTTAAAATCGATACTATTGAATACATTAAAAAACGGCTAGGGTTGAATTAGGGGACTTGCGATGTTTGAATATCCAGTGGACTTGATACCTGCCAAGGATGGCGGATTTGTCGTAACTTTTCCCGATGTACCGGAAGCCATTACCCAAGGTAATGATAAGGACGAAGCACTGCAGTATGCCAGTGAGGCACTGGAAACCGCGCTTGGTTTCTATATAGGGGATCGTCGTCAGCTACCTTTGCCCTCCCTTGCAGCGGGGCGCCCCACTGTTACGCCCGATGCAATAGTAATTGCCAAGATGATTTCAAACTGGCTATCTCTAAAGAAATAACCAAGAGTGGGGGTTAAGAAACAGAATAGGCCTTTTGCATTATGCAAAAGGCCTATGTTGAATCAGATTTAACGCTCCAGTTTCACTGTTTTTCGCATGGTATTACCTCTCCGTTGAATGGCCCTCATTCAATATCTGAGATAATCTCAAGTTAACCTGCCACGCGCAATACAAGTCCCTTGAGATATGCGCCTTCCGGAAATTCCAATAATATCGGGTGATCCGGCGCGGCGTGCAGTTTGCGTATGATATGCGCAGTCACTCCGGCATCCAAGGCGGCACCGGCAATAATTTTCTGAAACAGGTCATCGTTTATGCCGCTGGAACATGAATAGGTGGCGAGCATTCCTCCCGGTCTAAGCAGCTTGAAGCCTAACAGGTTAATATCCTTGTAGCCGCGCGCGGCTTTTTCGGCGAAGGCGGCGGTGGGCGCGAATTTGGGTGGATCAAGGATAATCAGGTCAAATTTTCGGTTCTGGTCACGCAGTTTGCGCAGTGCCTGGAACACGTCGTCGCATTGCCATTCAGCGCGACTGGCATCGAGTCCATTACGTTCCACATTGCGCTGTGCCAGTTGCAGTGCTTCATTCGAAGAATCAATTGATAGCACTGATTTCGCGCCGCCGCGCAGTGCATACAGCGAGAAACCGCCGCTGTAGCAAAAACAATTCAGAACATCCTTGTCTTGCGCCAGTGTTCCAATCAGTTCGCGGTTGTCGCGCTGGTCGAGATAAAAGCCCGTCTTCTGCCCGTGTGCTACATCCACGGCAAAGTGCAGGCTGTGTTCCACAATGGTTAAAGATTCGGGCAAGTTGCCATATAGAACGTTATTGCGTTCCGGCAAGCCTTCTAATGCACGTGAATCAGAATCAGAACGCTCATAAATGCAAACTGGATTGCACATCTCTTGCAATATGTCGGCACAAGTGTCGCGCCAGCGTTCCGCTCCCGCACTGCCAATTTGTATAACCAATACATCGCCATATTGATCTACTACCAACCCGGGCAGACCATCGGATTCGCCATGAATCAGGCGCAGGCCAGTGCTGTGTTGCGCCAATTTGAGATCTTTGCGCAATGTCAGTGCATGGGTGATTTTCGTGCGGAAAAAATCTGCGTTAATGCTTTGCTCCGCGTGCCATGACCATGCTCGCGCAGCAATTTGTGAATGTGCATTGTATGCGGCATGGGCGAGAAAAGCGCCTTGTGTTGAGTATATCTGTACCGTGTCACCATCAGCAGGTGAACCTTCCACACGTTTAATTGCCCCGGAAAATATCCAGGGGTGACGGCGCAGAAGGGATTTCTCCCTCCCCTCCTTAAGAATAATTTTATTCATAAGGTTTTCTTTTTGGCCCGCGGATGCGCTGCATCGTAAATTTTACTGAGGTATTGGAAATCAAGATGGGTGTATACCTGCGTAGTAGAAATGCTGGTATGGCCGAGCATTTCTTGAACTGCCCGTAAATCTCCGCTTGATTGCAGCACATGTGAGGCGAACGAATGGCGCAACAAGTGTGGGTGAACGCCGCTGGAGATGCCCTGTTTGATGCCCCAGCCTGACATGCGTAGTTGTACCGCGCGCGAACCAATGCGGCTACCATTGCGGTTTACGAACAGCGCCGTTTCATCCCGTTTAGCCAACTGTCCGCGCAGCGCCAGCCAAGCTTGCAGCGCGGAGATCGCATAGCTGCCCAACGGTACGATGCGCGTCTTGGCGCCTTTACCGATAACGCGTACAGCTGCGTCTGCAAAGTCAAGTGCAACAGGATCGAGACTGACCAGCTCTGCCAAGCGCAGGCCAGAAGAATAAAATAACTCAAACATCGCTTTGTCGCGCACCGCTAGAATGTCGCCTGTTGTGGGTAACTCCACCATGCGCACAGCTTCGTCCGGGGAAAGTGCATGTGGCAGATTGCGCGCCGATTTGGGCGCACGCAGCCCGATGCACGGATTATCTTTGAACTGGTGGTCGCGTATTAGATAAAAATAAAAGGTACGCCATGCCGACAGCATGCGCGCCAAACTCTTGCCACCCAAACCGCTACCATGCAATTGTGCTACGAAACGGCGAATTTGATGGTTTTTAAGTTCGTTTAGTGGTGTAACACCAGCAAGTTTAAACAAACGGCGAATATCGCGAGAATAATTTTCCGCAGTCAGTGGGGAGTAACGGCGCTCGTTACGCAGATGGTCGAGAAATCCGTGCATTGCAACTTGGTTGAAAGTGGCAGCCTGCGCGGTACTGTTTATCATCGCTTTATAGTGAGGGGCGTAGCGCGCTACTCACAATTTCCGCAATACGCTGCAGAAACAAAGTACCCATACCGGGATAAAAGCGCTGCGCATCTTCACTAGCCAATATTAATAGACCAATGGATTGTTCATCCGCCCGCAGCGGTAAATAAGCAAACGAATGCAAATGAACCGCGCTTTCGCCAAACCAGGCCAAAGTTTCATGAAGAGCGTGATGAACACAGACGGGTTGCAGTTGCTGGTCCACAAAGGCAAGTACTTCCAAGCTGGGCGGCAATCCTTTCCAAATGTGCAACACAACATGTGGCACGGCAAAAATTTCACGCAAATTCTGCGTAATGACATTCTGCAAATTCATCAGGTCACGCACGCCAAATAACGCGAGGGTGAATTGATGTACTTTTTGCTGTAATGAGTCGTTGTCCTGAGCAAGCATTACCATCTCGTGCAGTTTTTTTTCCAGGTTTTTGTTCTGCTCACGCAGAGTCAGTAACTGCCGCTCACTTAATGAAATGGTGCGTCCGCTGTAAGGATGTGGGATAGTGACTTCCGCCAACATATCGGCATGATCTTCAAAGAACTGTGGATTATTTTGTAAATATAGTGCGATGTCTGCGGATTTCATGTCGTCCTCTTATAAATTTATTTCGCCTTCAAATACGGCAATCGCTGGTCCGGTCATAAATACCGGTGTGCCGTTTCCGGCCCAAGCTATGTTCAACACCCCACCGCGCGTGGCAACATTCACCCGCGCGTCCAACAGGCCGCGACGGATGCCGGTTACCACTGCGGCGCACGCGCCAGTGCCGCAGGACAGAGTTTCACCAGCGCCGCGTTCATACACGCGTAATTTGATGTGTTTACGATCCACTATCTGCATGAAGCCTGCATTCACTCGTTGCGAAAAACGCGGGTGACGCTCCATGAGCGCTCCCTGTGTAGCGACTGGTGCATGTTCCACATCAGTTACCACCTGTATCGCATGTGGATTACCCATCGATAGTGCAGTAATCTGCACTGTCTCGCCTGCTACTTCTAGCGTTTGGATCACAGCATCGCTACTGCCAAGGAATGGAATGCGTGCAGCCTCGAAAATCGGCGCGCCCATGTTTACGGTAATTTGACCATTGTCCTCAAGGCGCGGGGTAATCAGTCCATTTTTTGTTTCTACCACGATTTCACGCTTATGTGTCAGTTTGTGATCGTGTACAAAGCGCATAAAGCAGCGCGCGCCATTGCCGCATTGTTCCACCTCGCCGCCATCCGCATTGAAGATGCGATAACGAAAATCCGCATCGGGATGCTGTGCACTTTCCACTAGCAGGATTTGATCACAGCCCACGCCAAAGTGTCGGTCGGCTAATAGGCGCAGCTGCTCCGGTGTAAGCTGGATGCGCTGGCGCAACCCATTGAGGACTACGAAATCATTACCGGCACCGTGCATCTTGGTGAATTTTAATCTCATCTCTTCATCCAATGCATAAAGCACCACATTTAAAAAATTTTATCTGAACCAGGGTTGGTAAAAATCTTAATTGAACTACGAATTACCCCCGTAGGCTTGCGTAATTTTAGTGCTAAATAAATTTTATTAGCAAATGTGTCCCTAGTACCAGCATCAGTATTGCGAAAAGTTTGCGCAATAGCCCAATCTTCATGCGATGTACCGTCTTTGCGCCAAGCGGCGCAGTAATAACGCTGGCAAGTACGATCCACAATAACGACGGTAAGTACACGAACCCCAGGTTAGGAGAGGGTAGTGTATGGGAACTAAGGCCAGTAACAATATAGCCGGTTGTGCCACCTATGGCGACTGGAAAACCGATCGCTGCAGAGGTACCAATTGCATTGCGTATTGGCACATTGCACCAAATTAGAAACGGGACTACAACCGTACCACCGCCGATAGATACTAGGCTGCTGATCCAGCCGGTGAACATGCCCGTCAGCGTCATGCCGGTCATGCCGGGTAATTGACGTGAGGCTTGCGGACGTAATTCAAACAGAATTTGAATTGCTGCAAAATATACAAATAAAGCAAAAAATATTCCTAGTCTACGCGGCGAAACATATGCGGCGCATAGTGCACCCAGGGCTGTTCCGAACAAAATGCCGGGAGTCATGGTACGAACCACAACCCAGTTCACCGCACCATGCTGGTGATGTTTGCGCATGCTGGCGAGGGACGTGAACAGAATGGTTGCCATAGAAGTACCGAGCGCCAAATGCATGATATAGGGGGCAGGGAAGTGCTGCATTTTGAACAGTATCAGCAATACGGGTACTAAAATGGTTCCGCCACCAATGCCGAACATTCCACTAAATAGCCCAACCAATGCACCCAGCGCGAGATAGGCGAAAGCCCATTCCATATTAATCGCGTACCAGATGCTTCAGAATGAACCTCCACTCGGCGGGATCAACCGGTGTGATGGACAATCGATTGCCACGTTGCAAAACGCGCATGCCTTCCAATTGTGGATGGCGGCGCAGCTCTGCCAATGAAATGGGTTCAATCTTCTTTACCCATTGCACATCTACATTAAACCACCGCGGCGTTTCCTGCGTGGCCTTGGGATCAAAATATTTGCTATTGCGGTCGAACTGAGTTGCATCGGGATAAGCAGGGCTGGAAACGCGCGCGATGCCCGCGATGCCGGGCACAGCGCAATTGGAATGATAGAAAAGCACCGCGTCGCCTTTGCACATCTGATCGCGCATGAAGTTACGCGCCTGATAGTTACGAACACCGTACCATGCCACGGTCTGGTCAGGCAGGTTAGCGAGGTCATCTATGCTGACGTCGCTCGGTTCAGACTTCATTAGCCAATAACGCACGTTATTCCATTTCTAATTCAAATAAAGTGAATCATTCTGTGAGCGTGTTCCGGAGGAAACGATAGCTTGATAGAAGTCTAGAGGCGGCTCTCACCAGTCACCTTTTTAGCCACTGACCACCACAGTCAGTCAAGTTGCGCTTACGCGCAACGCGCTATGCTTGGCACACGATAAAAAAATAATGCGGCATAAGCCGCATTTAAAATAAAGACCCCCGCCTGTGCCGTTGACCCAACATCTTGAACCTGGGTTCAAGAGAGCCGGTTCCCAGTTACATCAGGTACATCCGCAAGGGATGCGCACAACAGTAACATTAAGGGTCACGACCTAAGCAAAGCTTATTGGTCCAAAGAATTATGAGCCTGACAAACACCGCAGGGGAAACCTAAAACAACTCATCTTATTCAGTCAGTACCGCATCGATAGTTGCCTCCATACGTTCCATTCTACGCTTAAATTCACTCATGTCAAAACCAGAACCGAGACGTGTGGTCAGTAGTTCATGAGCAATATTCAAGGCAGACATGATTGCGATACGCTCGATCGTAATGATCTTACCAATATCACGAATCTCATGCATTTTCTTATCAAGATAAGCGACCGCATCAAGCAATTCTGGGCGTTCCACTTCCGAGCAGACGACGCGGAACTCCCGGTCGAGGATCGTGACATTAAGCGTTCTTGCACTCTCACTGCTCATGTTTATTCTTCAGGTAATTGCGCCAGCAGTCGTTCCAAACGCGACTTGACAGAGTCAATCTTGTCGTGGCATTGACGGCCTTGGCTCAGCGCTTGAGCCAATTCTTTACGCAGATGATGGTTTTCTTCGCGCAAACGTATAGTCAATTGCACCAATTGAGCCAACTTGCTTTCCAATACGTCTAATTCTGCTTGCATGAAGCGAACTATAGTTTAAAAAAACCTGACCAGTCAAATGAATAGCCAACAATAATTTTAAATTGCCCCGTCAATGGCCGGTTTAACGTACGCGCTCTATCGCCACCTTCCAACCATAGTTTCTTCTTTCATCATCAGTGGATGACTGCAAGTCACACTAGTTGTGCTTCAGTCCTCAACGCAACCTATTATTATTCCCCCCACCGCTTCACTAACCTATGCTCCACTCCCAGGTGGTCAAGTATCTTTGCCACCACAAAATCTACCAAATCTTGCACACTTTTCGGGTGATAATAAAAGCCCGGATTGGGCGGCAAAATGACCGCACCAGCGTGACTAAGCTTAAGCATATTTTCCAGATGGATGGCGGAAAACGGTGTTTCACGCGGCACTAAAATCAACGGACGCTTTTCCTTTAGCATAACATCGGCTGCACGGGTGATGAGGTCGTCGCTTAACCCCGCCGCCACCGCTGCCAGCGTACCCATAGTACAGGGGCAAATTACCATCGCGTCGCCAGGATTAGAGCCTGAAGCCATGGGTGCAAACCAGTCATCGCGCCCAAACACGCGCAGTTCGCCACTGACTTTGCCGAGTCGTTCCGCCAATATTTTTTCCGCATCTTGCGGACGGTTGGGCAACACAAAATCCAACTCTTGTTTGGCGACTATTTGTGCCGCTTGGGAATAAACCAGGTACACGCGCTGACCGTCTTGCAGCAGGCACTCCAGTAGTCGCATGGCGTAAGGTAAGCCGGATGCGCCGGTTAGAGCGAGTACAATAGTTTTCATGTGCTTTTCACTCAATTATTTTGGGTACTTCGAGCTCAATGTTTGATTCATCCAGATAATGTGCTGCGATCAGCCGGGCACAGAAATAATTTTGTTACACGATAGCGGCACTTCACTCAACATTTTGCCGCTGCTTGCGAATGACAGCTTTGCCCGCTACACCACCTTGCCATAGTGTGACGGTGATCCATGTAATGCAGAACACCCGAGCAAAAGACGATCCAATCGCCTAACTTTATGGGTACTAGTATAACAACCCATTAATTACAAAACATAATGTCTAGCCATTTTTGTATCTGCATCCTGCCGAGTGAACGTCCACTCAATGCCACGTTGCTCCATGTTACGGCGCAACTGCCAAGCATTCACTTCGGCGGTGAGCGTAACACGGTCTGGCAGGCGTCGATCAAGGCACTGGCGGTCAAGAATACCGATTTCGATTTCAGCCATGTTGAGCCAACTGGCATGTTTCGGCGTGTAGTGAAAGACTACACGTCGCAGCAGTGCCTTTGCTTCCTTGGCACCGAGCACTTCCTCGAAGCACTTGCGAAAGTGGGTGTTGAGATTGTCCATCACCAGATGGATACGCTGCGCCGTGACATAAACCTGCTTGTGATCACGACCGTCCGCCGACCTCCTTTTGGCTCGACCGCCACGAACAGGTTGCAAGTACCGGCGCGGACATACTCGTAATCCTGCTTCGCGGACGAGTTGGGCTGGGTTGGCAAAGGGGGCCGCGTATCCTTGAGCAGCTGCTTGCTCTTCTCGTCCAAACAGACCACGGGTTCTTCCGCCCGGAACGGACGGGCATAAAGATCGAGCAGGTCATACATTCGCTGCCGGTATTCTTCGGTCAAAGCGCCAATGCACCACATCACCTTGCACCATGGCTTGAGACAGTTTTTTTTAGCAGCCGGCGAATAGTCTCGCGGCTGATCGGACCAATATCCGCCTGCCTCTGCGCTGCCTGTTCCAGCAACTCGAGCGTCCAGCGCCTGGCACCTTCCGGCGGCTCCGAGCAGGCCAGAGCGGTAATCTTCGCCTCGACGTCGGTAGCAAACTGCCGAGGCTTGCCGGGACGCGCGACATCGCACAGTGCATATTCGGCACCATCCTCCAGATATGCGCTTCGTGTCCGCCAGATGGCGGTTCGTCCAACGCCGAGAACTGCCATGATCTGGGCTTCGGGGATCCCGCGATCAAGGGCAGATAAAATATGTGCCCGATTGACTTCTCGGGCATGGTGCAAACCCTTTGTACGATATGTCTCGATCAACTCACGATCCTCGTCGGTAAGATACAGTTCAGTCTGTCGCATGGCAGGCTCCTCATCATGGGGTGGGTATGCGACAGTATAATATATGTTTCGTTATTTATGAGTTTAGATACTAGTAGCAACATGATTATTGAATATCATGAATGGCAAGGCTAAGCAACATCCCGTCATTCCCGACCAAAATACATTCAGTGGGTTTAAATCAACGTACTCTAAGAAGCCTGGATTTGCTCCTGCACGGAACTGACAGTTACTGTAATGAAATGTGTCATAAATTACACAAAATCAATAAGTGTTACCTAATTCGCGGTGACGCAACAGCACTTGCTGTTGCAATTTAAAACAACGAGCAAGCTTTTCCACCAAGTACACCGAGCGATGTTGACCACCTGTACACCCAATGGCAACGGTGAGATAGCTGCGGTTATCAGCGATGAAACAGGGTAGCCACCTCTCGACAAAACTGCGGATGTCTTCGCACATTTGTTGTACATTTTGGTTGCGTTCGAGAAACTCAATTACCGCCGCATCGCGTCCAGTTAGTGGCCGCAGCACGGGATCGTAATGTGGATTGGGTAGGCAGCGCACGTCGAACACCAAGTCAGCATCGAGCGGAATACCATTCTTAAAACCGAACGATTGGAACAGTAAAGTAATGCGTGCACGGTCAACACCCTTAAAATCTTTGACCCATGCACGCAAGGCATTGGCGCCGAGCTCACTGGTATCAATACGATGGCCGATGTTGCTGATCTCGGCCAGCATTTCGCGCTCGAGTTGTACGCATTCAGGCAAGGTAAGCCCTTCATTGGTCTGCGCCGGAGGTAGGGCATTACGCAGCGGATGACGGCGACGCGTTTCGGAAAAGCGTTTCACCAACGTATCGGTCTGCGCGTCAAGGAAGAGCAAGTGCACATCTATACCCTGTTGCTTAAGCCGTTCAATATAGTGCGGCAGTTGTTTCACGCTATCACCGCTACGAACGTCTATGCTGACAGCAATGCGTGTATTACCAGTCTGATGCAAATTTTCCACGAGGACCGGCAACAACGCAGCGGGCAGATTGTCCACACAATAGTAGCCGCTATCTTCCAGCGCCTTGAGCGCCACGCTTTTTCCAGAACCGGAGAGGCCGCTGATCAAAAATAATTGCATGATTTATTGTTCCTGCATTTGCTGCTCGTGACGGCTGATAAATTCTTGCATGCTGTCGATACCGCGTTGCTGTAGCACAAAATTGCGCGCTGCCGCTTCTACCAGCACCGCAAGGTTGCGCCCGGCCATGACCGGGATGCTCACCGCACTAATCTTCACGCCAAGGATTTCTTCATGACTAGCCGCTAGCGGCAAGCGTTCCAGATGGGAAAGATCACCGCGTACAGGGCGATGCAGGTGGACAATGAGTTTTAAACTTTTTTTGCGTCGCACCGCGGTCTCGCCAAACATGGTGCGAATATTGAGCACACCCAACCCCCGCACTTCGAGGAAGTCACGCAACAATTCCGGGCAGCGCCCTTCCAGCGTTTCCGGAGAAATACGGTACAGCTCGGTAATATCGTCCGCCACTAAGCCGTTGCCGCGTGTAATAAGTTCAAGTCCCAGTTCACTCTTGCCTATGCCGCTATCACCCGTAACCAGCACCCCCACCCCCAATACGTCAAGAAACACGCCGTGGCGCGTGGTCGATTCCGCCAGCGCTTTGACAATGTAATGACGCACCAGCCACATCAAATGTACGCTGGGCAAAGGAGAACGGAACAACGGTGTATGTGTGCGATTAGCGTAAATGATCAACTCTTGCGGGATCTTATCCGTGCCAGCCACGATCAGGCATAACGTACCGCCACGTTCAAGTTGCATCAGCGCTTCTGCGAACGCGGCGGATGAAAGTCCCTGAAGATGGTCGAGTTCGGTTTCACTCAATACCTGCACCCAATTCGGGTGGATCAAATTGAGGTGACCAATCAAACCATTGTTAGAGGCACTGACTAAATCACTATCAAGTATCTTCGCAGCACCATTCGCTCCGGCTACCCAGCTCAATGCCAGCTGCTCCTGTTTGTCCTCAAACAACTGTTGGATATTGACCTGTGCCATTTCTGTTACATCGCCCAGTTAGTAAACAATTGATGGATTACCGCTACATCATTGCTATTCTGTATTTGTTCGCGGAAGGTTTTATCACTGAACATTTGCGCCAGTTCGCCAAGTAGTTGCAGGTGTAAATCGGTGGCCCGTTCCGGCACCAATAACACAAAAATCAGGTTTACCGGTTGGCCATCCGGTGCGTCAAACGGAATCAATGCTTGTGTCTTGACGAAAGCGGCAATCGCATCTCGCAGACCCTTGATGCGGCCGTGCGGGATAGCCACGCTGTGTCCCAAGCCAGTCGAGCCGAGCTTTTCGCGCGCAAACAGGCTATCGAATACTTGACTACGGGCGATTTTCTGAGTGTTTTCAAATAACACCCCCACTCTTTCGAAAACCCGTTTTTTACTGGTTGAATCGGCGTCCAGTATGACGTTCTCAAGGGGCAGGACTTTACTGATCAGGTTCATATTTCAAGCACTTCAAAAATAAGGAAAGGGCGGCCGTAAACCGCCCTGCTATCATTCTTGTCCCACTGCAGGAGGATTGCCGGACTCATCATGACGACGAGCAGCATGTTTTTCTTTATGCTTGATAATTTGACGATCAAGTTTTTCGATCAGATTATCAATCGCGACATATAAGTTCGTATCATCAGATTCCACAAAAATTGTCTTGCCACTCAGGTGGACGTTAGCCTCGGCCTTTTGTTTTAATTTTTCCACTGAAAGAATGACATTGACATCAATCATATTGTCAAAGTGACGCTCGATTTTGCCGAGTTTGCTTACCACGTGCTCGCGAATGGCGGGGGTAATTTCCAAATGGTGTCCGCTGAGATTGAGGTTCATGGCCTGCTCCTTATGGTTAGAGTGATTTACGAAGATTAACGGGGAGGATATTCAGCAATTCCCGGTATTTTGCCACGGTACGCCGGGCAACCAATATGCCCTGCTGTGCCAGGATTCCAGACATGCGGCTGTCGGTTAGGGGGTGACGTGCGTCTTCCTGATTGACAAGCTGCTTAATGAGTGCGCGGATCGCCGTGGAAGAACACGTACCGCCACTTTCGGTCGCGATTCCGCTGCAGAAAAAATATTTGAGTTCATAGATGCCGCGCGGGGTGAGCATGAATTTTTGCGTAGTCACGCGGGAGATGGTGGATTCATGCAGATCAAGCTGCTCTGCGATTTCGCGCAGTACCAGCGGGCACATAGCTGTGTCGCCGTGCTCGAAAAAATTGCGCTGGCGATCAACAATTGTCTGCGATACACGCAAAATAGTATCGAAACGCTGTTGCAAATTTTTGATAAACCAGCGCGCTTCCTGCAATTGACCAGCCAGCTGCTGTACGTTTTTTTCATTGCCCTGTTGCAAGATATTGGCATACATTTGGTTAACGCGCAGGCGCGGCATAGCGCCCTGATTTAGTCGTACATGCCAGTTACCGTGGCGGAATTCTACCACCACGTCAGGTACGACATAGTCTGCAGCTCGCTGTTCAAATTCAGCGCCAGGTCTTGGTTGCAGATGGGTGATGAGCGATTGCACGGTGCGCAATGCGTCATCGTCACAACGAAGGACTTTCTTCAGCTTGGCAAAATCGTGCGCACCCAACAGGTTGAGGTATTGCGACACCAAGCGCAGTGCCAGATCACGGCATGGGGTATCCTCCGGGAGCGCTTTGAGTTGTAGCGCCAGACATTCGCTTAAGGTACGGGCGGCTATGCCTGGCTGATCCAGGTGCTGTAATTGCACCAGTGCAGTTTCCAAGTCATCCAAAGTAATGTCGAGTTGTTCTGGTAGCATTTCGACAATTTCTTCCAACGGCTGCGCCAGATAACCGTTGCCGTCCAATGCGTCGATCAACAGACTGATAATTTTTCGGTCGCGCACATCATGCTGGCTCATATTTAGTTGCCAGATGAGATGCTCACGCAGGCTGGGGGTATCCGCCGCGACTTCCGCACGAGCTTCTTTTTCATCATCCGGCCCGCTGGCTGCGGAAAAAGAGGATTCATTCCAGTCTTCTTTTACCCATTCTTCATCGGCCTGTTGCGGCATTTCATCTTTGACTTCGGTATTATCCACAGCGGCGGTAGAGGCAGCATCTCCATGTGCATAGGGCTGCATAGCGTCTTCATCTTCGCGTTCGAGCAATGGATTATCATCCAGCAAGCGTGCCACTTCCTGGTTGACTTCCAGAGTGGATAGTTGCAACAGGCGTATGGCTTGCTGCAACTGGGGGGTAAGCGTCAGTTGCTGGGATTGCCTAAGTTGTAATGTGGGTTTCATTACGAAATTTACGGACAAGAGCGGCGCATAGTGTGCATTTATAGTTTGAAATGCTCGCCGAGATATACTTTTCTCACACCTTCATTATAAATGATTTCATCAGGTTTGCCTTCCGCCATTACCGACCCGGCATTAATAATATAGGCGCGGTCACAGATTCCCAATGTTTCGCGAACATTGTGGTCAGTAATCAGCACGCCAATGTCACGCTCTTTAAGAAAACGAATGATTTTCTGAATGTCCAGCACGGCAATCGGATCCACCCCCGCAAACGGTTCATCCAGCAGAATGAAGCGTGGATTGGTGGCCAGCGCGCGAGCGATTTCGACACGTCGTCGTTCGCCCCCGGACAGGCTGACAGCTGGATTGTTTCGTATATGAGTAATATGCAGATCCTCCATCAACTCGTCCTGCCGTGCTTGAATTTCATCGTTATCATAATCTTGTAATTCCAGCACAGCCTGAATATTTTGCGCGACCGTTAGGCGGCGAAAAATAGATGCTTCCTGTGGCAGATAGCCCAACCCCAAACGCGCGCGACGATGAATGGGGAGATGAGTAATGTTCTGTCCATTGATGAAAATATCGCCTCCGTCTGCAGCTACCAGCCCGACAATCATGTAGAAACAAGTGGTCTTTCCAGCACCGTTAGGGCCAAGCAGTCCCACTACCTCACCGCTCTGTACCGACAGGGAAACATCATGCACTACGGTGCGGGATCGATAGCGCTTTTTCAGTGCAACGGCGCGCAGCTCGCTCATTGATGTTCGTTAGGCTTGGTTAGTATCGTTGTCGGCTTGATTGACAGCGGTTCGCCCACTGAAGAGCGCTTGTTTTTTGGTTGGATGATAGCGCGCACGCGTCCCTTGTTGGAGGTACCGTTCACCTGAAATATCTCAGTTTTGGAGTTATAGGTAATATGTTCACCACGCACTTCATCCTGATCCTGCTTTACACGCGCCTGACCGAAGAAATCTATGATTGCAGTCTTGGTGTCATATTCAATGCGCTCGCCATACCCTTCTACATATCCGTCAATATTATCGCGCTTCTGACGAAAGCTGGTGAGTTGTCCGGTGGCCGTACCGTGCTTGAATCCTTCCTTGTCTTGTACTACGACAATTTTGTCGGCGTTAATAACCATCGTGCCCTGAGTGAGCTGCACCTTGCCTTCAAAGACGCTAATTTGTTTGACATCATCAATACTGAGCTGATTTGCTTCCAAATGCATCGGCTTATCACGGTCGGCAAGTTCCGCTTGGCTGATTGGCACATGACAGATAAGCTCTATGCAGAGCAAAGCGGCATATTTAATTTTTGTCGGGCACATATTCACTTTTAACTTGCGCAAGCAGTTTTACTATATGCGCTTTATTATCAAATTTCATGCCTACTGCGTGCACAATGTTACGTCCATCAACCATAGTGACAGGCTGGTCTGTTTCGGCCAAGCCACGGTCAGGGATCACATGCAGATAAGTAGTGGTGAATATCATGTCTCTTTGCTTGGTACTGTTAGGACGCACGATTTTTACATTATCGCGTAAAAATATTTCATCGCCCTTGCCTGACACCATTCCATTATTTGCAGAAGTATGCGTGGGAGGATGATCTAAATCAAAGCTGGTAAGTACAGGCGCTTCCAGGTACGTGCTATCGTTATCCGGGTAATGCAGCATTGTTTTTGCAGCCATCACGAAACGCGGTTTGCCCTGTTCATTCAGCGTGGTAGCGACAAATTTACTAACAATAAAATCTGGATCGTGGCGCTTGCTGCTGTCGGGTGCGGACGGTAGCGGCTGTACTTGCTGATTCAGCCAATAAGCTGCGCCCAGTAGCAGCAATAGCAACGGTAAACCGGTGAACCAAGCGCGCAAACGGTCAATAACAATTGAATAATTCATGCCAAATAAGGCGCGAGTTGCGCATCTAGCGTGCCTTGCGCCGACATCAGCAATTCGCATGCTTCACGTACCGCGCCATGCCCGCCGTCTCGCTCGGTAATATAGTGAGCGCGATCGCGCACCGTTTGCGGCGCACTCGGCACGCTGATAGCCAACCCGACACGAAGCATTACCGGTAGATCCATTACGTCGTCACCCATAAATGCGGCGACATCCAAGGGCAGATCGAGCTGAGCAAGCATTTTTTGCATGCTAGCAAGCTTGTCATGAACACCTTGATACAGGTGCGAGATGCCAAGGTGGTGCGCGCGTAGCTCTACGCACCGGGAGGTCCGACCAGTAATAATGGCCAGTTCCACACCGGATGCTTTGAGCATTTTTAAGCCATGTCCGTCAAGCGAATTGAAGCGTTTAAACTCTTCACCGGAGTCGGTTAAATAGAGGCCGCCATCCGTCATGATGCCGTCCACATCAAAGGCGATGAGGCGGATGGACTGTGCTTGACTTAACGACATCAAATCACTTTCGCACGCAGCAGATCATGCATATTCAGAGCGCCTACCAGCTTATTGTTGGAATCTATCACCAGCATCTGGCTAATATTATATTGTTCCATGATCTGCACCGCTTCGGCTGCCAGTGCATCCGGCTTAATACTGCGCGGATTGCGCGACATGACGGAGCTGATTGTAGTGGTGGTGAAATCAACACGTTTTTCCAACGTGCGGCGTAAATCTCCATCAGTATAGATGCCCAGCACCTGCCTAGCATCATCTACAATGGCGGTCATGCCTAACCCTTTGCACGAGATTTCAAGCACTGCCTCGGCCAGCGTTGCATTTTGATTCACCGCAGGAACCCCCTTGTCGGAATGCATAATGTCGCGCACATGGGTAAGCAAACGGCGACCCAAGCTTCCGCCAGGGTGCGAACGCGCAAAATCTTCCTCCCCGAACCCTTTGGCATCCAACAGCGCCACGGCCAGTGCATCACCCAATGCCAGCGCTGCCGTAGTACTGGCGGTAGGAGCAAGCCCTAACGGGCAAGCTTCCTTGTCCACCGCAGCATCGAGGTGCGCGTCTGCCGCCTCTGCCAAGCTAGATCGCGGATTGCCGGTCAGACTAATCAACCGTGCTCCCTGACGTTTGATAACTGGCACGATAGTAAGTAATTCCTGACTTTCTCCGGAATACGATAACGCAATAAACACATCTTTAGCAGTGATCATGCCTAAATCGCCGTGACTAGCTTCGGCGGGATGTACAAAATACGCTGGAGTACCCGTGCTAGACAGTGTAGCGGCGATCTTGCGTGCAATATGACCAGACTTACCCATACCGCTTACAATCACACGGCCTTCGCAGGCTAAAATGATATTTAATGCCTGCAGAAAATTTTCATCTATGCGTTGCGTAAGAGCCAATACAGCTGCGGCTTCAATATGTAATACCTCGCGAGCTAAATCAAGTGCACGTGGGGTGGCGAAGATGGCTTTGTTCATGGTGACGAATTATAACAGTGCCATTCGGGTGTAGTGCAATTTTGAAAGAACAGTGCGGACGCGAACAATCTCAAATGAGACGTCTTATTTTCAACAACTTCACGAGCCCATTCTGAACCGGGCGGACTGCGCATGTGCATGCAAGCCCTCACCCAAGGCCAGCACTTCTGCAATTTCGCCCAACATCCCTGCACCCTGCGCGGATACTTGAATCAAGCTGCTGCGTTTCTGAAAGTCATACACTCCCAGCGGGGAAGAAAAACGGGCCGTGCCGGAAGTCGGCAGGACGTGATTAGGACCAGCGCAATAATCACCAAGCGACTCGGAAGTGTAACAGCCCAAGAAAATTGCCCCGGCATGCTTGATTTTTGGCAGCCATTGCTGGGGATCAGCCACTGAAAGCTCAAGATGCTCCGGTGCTATACGGTTACTGATAACACAAGCCTCATCCAAATCAGCCACATCAATCAAAGCACCGCGGTTCTCTAATGCAGTGCGAATGATTTCACAGCGCGGCATCTGCGCCAGCAGACGATCTGCACTTTGCGCCACGGCCGTGGCGAAAGCTACATCCGGTGTCAGCAGGATGGCCTGCGCTAATTCATCGTGCTCTGCTTGAGAAAATAGATCCATCGCAATCCAGTCCGGATCGGTTTGTCCATCGCAGATCACCAGAATCTCTGATGGCCCTGCCACCATATCAATACCAACCACGCCGAATACGCGGCGCTTGGCGGCGGCCACGTAAGCGTTGCCGGGGCCGACGATTTTATCTACACGCGGCACGGTTGCCGTGCCATAGGCCAGCGCAGCAATCGCTTGCGCTCCGCCAATGGTGAACACCCGATCTACCCCAGCCAGATGGGCTGCTGCTAGCACCAGTGCGTTTCGCACTCCGTCTGGAGTCGGCACTACCATAATGAGTTCGCCCACCCCAGCCACTTTTGCTGGTAGCGCATTCATCAGTACTGAAGATGGGTAGGCAGCCTTGCCGCCCGGCACATACAGACCAACCCGATCCAATGGCGTAATCTGCTGACCGAGCAGGGTGCCGTCCGTCTCGGTATAGCTCCATGAAACTTGCAACTGCTTTTGATGGTAAGCGGTAACGCGCTGTGCGGCCTGCTCCAGAGCGGCGCGCTGTGCGGCGGGCAATCCCTCAAAGGCGGCAAGCAAGACAGCAGGAGGCAGTTCCAATGCAGCACTATCATGCACCTCCATACGATCGAAGCGTCGGGTGTATTCGAGCAGGGCGACATCGCCGCGTGTGCGCACATCCGCCAGAATAGCCGCCACAGTTGCGTCCAGCTGGTGATCCTGAGTCGCCTCGAAAGCCAGCAGCCTATCCAGTTGCGAGTTGAAATCTGGCTGCCGAGTAGAAAGCCGTCTGATGTTCATTGAACTACCGCCAAGGAAAACGCATCCAGCATAGGCTGAATAGCCGCGTGTTTGAGTTTAAGTGAGGCCTGATTCACCACCAGACGCGAGGAAATCGCAGAGATCTCTTCTACCGCCTTGAGATGATTGGCCTTCAGTGTGTTGCCGCTGCTGACCAAGTCCACGATTGCATCTGACAAACCAACCAGTGGCGCCAGCTCCATCGAACCATACAATTTGATCAAATCCACATGCACACCTTTAGCCGCAAAATGCTCGCGTGCGGTCTGCACGTATTTGGTCGCCACACGCAGGCGCGCGCCCTGACGCACTGCGGAGTCATAATCAAAATCATTCCTTACTGCCACCATCATGCGGCAACGCGCAATATTCAAATCCAGCGGCTGATACAAACCCGTGCCGCCATGCTCGTCGAGCACATCCTTGCCCGCGATCCCCAAATCAGCAGCTCCGTATTGCACATAGGTCGGCACATCGGAAGCACGCACGATAATAAGGCGTACGTCGGCACGATTGGTAGATAAAATCAACTTGCGCGTAGGCTCCGGCGCTTCCAGCGGCGTAATGCCCGCCGCCTGCAACAACGGCAAAGTCTCTTCAAAGATGCGCCCTTTGGATAAGGCGATGGTAATCATGCGGTATCTTTCATTTATTTGATGCGAAATATGTTCGCTCCGAGTTGCGACAGTTTTATTTCTATATGTTCATAACCACGATCCAGATGGTAAATGCGATCAATGACGGTCTCGCCCTGCGCCACCAATCCGGCTATAACCAGGCAAGCAGATGCACGCAAATCCGTTGCCATCACCGTTGCGCCTTCCAGATGATCAACCCCATGAACCAAGGCAGTATTACCTTCCACGTCTATCCTTGCACCAAGACGGCGCAATTCCTGCACATGCATAAAACGATTTTCAAAAATCGTTTCCACTACCATCGCGCTGCTATCTGCAATAACATTCAACGCCATAAATTGTGCTTGCATATCAGTAGGGAATGCTGGATACGGCGCAGTACGTACGTTTACCGATCTGGGCCGACCCGTCATATCCAAGTGGATACTCTCACTATCGCTACGAATGCCCGCGCCGGCTTCAGTAAGTTTTTCCAACACGGAATCGAGAATATTCGCTCGCGTATCGCGTAACACGATACTACCTCCCGTTGCCGCCGCCGCCACTAAAAAAGTCCCACTCTCGATACGATCCGGCATGATGCGGTGGGCTGCACCGTGCAACCTGTCCACACCCGTTATGACAATTGTATGGCTGCCTGCCCCCTCTATTTTCGCCCCCATTGCAATCAGGCAATGCGCCAAATCCACCACCTCAGGTTCGCGCGCCGCATTTTCCAGCACCGTCACCCCTTCTGCCAAAGCAGCAGCCATCATCAGATTTTCTGTGCTGGTCACACTGACGATATCGAATAAAATTCGTGCACCTTTGAGGCGTTTTGCCTGCGCATGAATATAGCCATGCTCAATGAAAATTTGAGCACCCATTGCCTGCAGACCCTTGATGTGAATATCGACGGGGCGCGATCCGATGGCGCAACCACCCGGCATTGATACGCGCGCCTCGCCGAAACGCGCCACCAGAGGGCCTAGCACTAGCACTGCGGCACGCATGGTCTTTACCATGTCATAAGGCGCTTCCAGCTTATCCACATGCGCAGCATGCAAAGCCATCTCGTCACCTTGTACAGAAGCCTTTACGCCCATCTGTTCCAACAATTTACGCATGGTTGCGATATCGTGCAAATCCGGCATGTTGCTTAACTGCAAGACATCACTCGTCAACAGGCTGGCACACATCATAGGCAAAGCCGCGTTTTTGGCACCGGAAATACGCACTTCGCCGCGTAATGGAATGCCGCCTTGTATAACTAATTTTTGCATGCTGTCATCTTTTAAAATCCCGATGTTAACTTAATGTATTGGAGATAAATTCACGTCAATTCTGTTCGATGTCTTACTAAATACCTTGTGAAATAATCATCAGTACCGCAATTTATAGCCAGACCTTAACAATCCCAAAGACAACAGTGTCAGACCCAGCATACACCCGCCCGTCACCATCAAACTTACCCAAGGAGAAATGTCCGATACACCGAAAAATCCATAACGAAAACCATCTATCACATAAAAAAATGGGTTGAAGCGCGACAACTCCTGCCAAAATGGCGGCAGCGAGTGAATGGAATAGAATACGCCGGATAAGAAAGTCAACGGCATGATAATGAAATTCTGGAATCCTGCGAGTTGATCGAATTTTTCTGCCCACATCCCCGCCACCACGCCCAGTGAGCCAAGCATCGCGCTTCCCAGAACGGCGAACAATATAATCCAGATGGGAAACTGCAACGGCGGCTGGGCAAACCATAATGCGGCCAAATATACGCCTATGCCGACCACCAAGCCGCGTAGCATGGAAGCAAGCACATATGCCGCAAAGAATTCCCAATAGGCAATCGGCGCCAGCAGCACGAACACGATATTGCCAGTAATCTTGGACTGAATCAGGCTGGAAGAACTGTTAGCAAAAGCGTTCTGCAACATTGCCATCATCATCAGTCCCGGGATCAGGAAGGCAGTGTAATGCACCCCCGGATACACCTCGACATGCTGTGCCAGCACATGCGAAAAAATCAGCAGATAGAGCAATGCGGTCAACACTGGAGCCAGTACGGTCTGGAAGCCCACCTTCCACACACGGAATACCTCTTTGTAGAGCAAGCTGTAAAAACTCAACATGCCCGCCTCACTGCACGGCCCGCCCCACCAAACGCAGAAATACCTCTTCCAGATCAGGCTGCTGCAAGGTCATCTCCTGCACCGCAACCCCAGCCATACGCAGTTCCGCCAGTACTGACTCCAATGCTTGATAGGTTGGCAAAGTCAGCAGGTAATCGCTGTCCGTCTGTTCAACCACGTGCGGCAGCAATGCAGCAGGTAGACAACCCGCTAGTTTCAGTCTGACGCGACAACCGGCCAAGCTACTGAGTAAATTTTGTGTGCTATCCAGCGCTACAATTCGGCCGTGCTTGAGCATGGCAATCCGTGTGCATAAAGCTTCCGCTTCTTCCAGATAATGAGTTGTTAACAGAATAGTATGCCCATCGCGGTTAAGCTGCTGGATGAAGCGCCATAACGATTGGCGCAGCTCTACGTCCACCCCGGCAGTCGGTTCATCCAACACAATGACGGGCGGCTTATGCACCAGGGCCTGCGCCACCAAAACACGACGCTTCATACCCCCGGACAGGCGGCGCATATTGGTATCGGCTTTACTGGTCAAATCCAAGTGGTGCATGATCTCATTAATCCAGGTGTCGTTATGACGCAATCCAAAAAAACCAGACTGCAAACGCAACGTTTCGCGCACTGTGAAAAAAGGATCAAAGGCCAACTCTTGCGGCACCACACCCAACACGCGGCGGCTAGCACGATAGTGCTTGACTACATCATGTCCCAGTACTGACAGCTGCCCACCATCTGGCAACGCAAGTCCGGCCAGCAGGTTAATCAGCGTGGTTTTGCCTGCACCGTTGGGGCCTAGTAAACCGAAGAACTCACCCTGCTCAATACGCAAATCCACGCCGTCCAATGCTTGTAATTGACCATAGTGCTTACGTGCTTGGCGCACATCAATGGCAGGGGGCATCAAATTGAAGGGATCAAGGTTGCGCGGAATCATTACCGCATAGCGGCAGCAGGTCTAAAACGCCATACAAACGAGCCAAGCTTAACAAATTCTCTGGAACATGAGCAAAGCACAGTTGCATACTATTACGCTGCGCCTCACGTAGCCAAGCCAGCAGCAAACTGACCGCGGCAGAATCCACCGTCTCTACCTCAGCCAAGTCAACCACCAGCGATGTTTCTCCAGAAACTGGCAAACCATTTTTGAACAGGGATGTAACCGTTTCAATGGTCAGATGACTCGTTACTTGCACACGGCCACCGTCCCTGTCACTCACTTGGACGTCGCCTTAGGCGACATTGTGCCAGTCTGTGCCTGATTTTTTTCTACTAACATTTTAATCAAGCCATCAATACCGCTCTTCTGAATTTTCTCAGCGAAGGTACCACGATAGTTGGTTACCAAACTCACACCTTCAATCGATAGGTCATACACCTTCCAACCATGAGCGGTCTTTTCCATATCATAATTGACGGGCAGAGGTGGTTTGCCTTTGTTAATAATAGAAGTTTTTATAGTCACTTCGTTGGCATCATTTGCCATTTTGAGCGGCTTCACTTCAACCTCCTGATTCTGGTAGGTAGTGAATGCCGTTGTGTACGTACGCACCAGCAAATTGCGAAACTCGATTTCCAAGACTTTCTTCTGTTCCGGCGTAGCACTACCCCAGTTCTTGCCTACGGCCAGTCTGGTCATGCGAGTAAAATTAAAATGTGGCAGCACCTTTGCATCCACCAATTCAATAACTTTCTTCGTATTACCCGTCTGAATATCCTTATCTCGTTTAACGATGGCCAGCACTTCATCCACGGTATTTCTGATTAGCGCTTCCGGTTCTGGCGTATCCGCGCGCGCACCCAGTGACACACACGCCAGCAATACTCCCATCCACAATGTAATTATTTTGTTCATATATACCTTTAGTAATTTATTTATTAAGTTATTTGGAATCTTCAGCCTTGCTATATAAGAACCTGCCAATTAAATCCTCCAGGACTACGGCAGACTGTGTTTTCTTGATTTCGTCGCCTGCCTTCAGAAACTCTTCCTCACCACCCGGAATCAGACCGATGTACTGCTCACCTAACAATCCTGAAGTTAGAATATTAGCGAATGTATCTTTGGGAAACTGGTAACGCTTGTCTATAGTCATAGTCACTTTAGCTTCATAGCGCTTGGGATCCAGGCTGATCTGAGCCACCCGTCCAATGAGTACTCCAGAACTTTTGATGGATGCCTGGGATTTGAGGCCACCAATGTTAGAAAAATAACCCTGCAACTCATATGTCTCGGACATGTTGTACGTACTTAGGTTCCCCACCTTCAGCGCTAACACTGCCAGTGCCGCTAAACCAGCCACGACAAATATGCCGACCCATAAATCCAGCGTGGTGCGTTCCATACTAACCCCCTTGAAACATAAATGCAGTCAAAATAAAATCCAAAAACAAAACTGCCAGTGACGACTCGACGACTGTGCGTGTGGTCGCACCGGACACGCCTTCTGCGGTGGGCGGTGCATCATAGCCCTCGAACAATGCGATGGCGGTCACCGCCACCCCAAATACGACACTCTTGATCATACCGTTAAGTATGTCGTGCTGAAAATCGACCGCGCCCTGCATTTGCGACCAGAACGAACCTTGATCGACACCGATCAGCACTACACCCACAACATATCCACCAAATATACCCATGGCAGAAAATAACGCCGACAACAGCGGCATAGAAATGACCCCAGCCCAAAAACGAGGCGCAACCAGGCGCGCCATCGGGTTAATCGCCATCATTTCCATCGCAGAAATCTGCTCGGTAGCCTTCATCAAACCAATCTCCGCAGTCATCGCCGAACCCGCGCGACTCGCAAACAGCAGAGCAGCCAGCACTGGCCCCAATTCGCGCACCAAACTCAACGCTACGAGCGATCCCAGTGCAGACTCTGAGCCGTAGCGTTTGAGTGTCTCATAGCCTTGCAACCCCAATACCATACCGACAAACATGCCCGCCACTAAAATTATAATCAGCGACATCACTCCACTAGAAAATAACTCCTTGATGGTCAAGTGGAAGCGCCGGAAGCTGACTCCTGAATAAAACAGAATCAGCAAGAAGAAGCGGGTGGCATATCCAGTACGCCATACAGCATTTACAACACGGCGTCCTATGGACCTCATATTTTCAACGACAATCATCGCGATGGCCGCAAATTTAAATCTTGTCCGTAATCACTAGACGGATAATGGAATGGAACCGGGCCATCCATTTCGCCATGCACGAATTGATGCACGAACGGCTTATCGGAAGTGCTGATTTCAGCCGGAGTCCCTTCTGCAACAACCACCCCATCGGCAATAAAATAAATATAGTCGACAATCTTGAGCGATTCCTGCACGTCATGCGTGACCACTACCGAAGTCGCACCCAGCGCGTTGTTCAGACTACGAATGAGATTACCCACCACGGAAAGCGAGATGGGATCCAATCCGGCAAACGGCTCGTCATACATGATCAACATCGGATCCAGCGCCACCGTGCGTGCCAGCGCCACGCGTCGCGCCATGCCACCTGAAAGCTCAGCAGGCATCAGATGATGCGTGCCGCGCAACCCCACCGCATGCAGCTTCATCAGCACTAAATCCCGGATGATTTCTTCCGGCAGATCAGTATGCTCGCGCATCTGAAACGCCACATTGTCATACACCGACATATCCGTGAATAACGCGCCAAACTGGAACAGCATGCCCATCCTGCGACGCATGCGAAACAAACCGTCATGATCAAGCTCATGTATCACCTGTCCATCAACTTTCACATAGCCGTTACTAGGTCTGAGCGCGCCCCCGATAAGCCGTAACAATGTAGTCTTGCCGCTGCCGCTGCCACCCATAACAGCGATCACCTTGCCCTTGGGAAAAGTGAGATTGACACCTTTTAGTATGGGGCGGCTGCCATAGGCAAAATTGACGTCGCGAATTTCGACCAACGCTTGAGATGGCACGTATCAATACCTTGATTGTCTGGTAGGCGGGCATTCTAAACCATGCTATCGCTTAATCGCAACATTAGCCACTAGAGATATAAAGCGCAAAGAAACTGCCTGAACTTGTGACACATGATGTGCCCGTGTAACCCAGATTGTAACAGCCTGTCGCGCTTGCTATTAAAGCCTACAACAATTCCCCGTATTGGCGGAATGGCTTGACTGTATTTCATGAAATAGCGCTTCAGGGTCACAAAAAATCATTGCCGTTGGAAATCAACACGTCAATATGAACATTCGCTTCAAGCTCACCCGCCTTGTCCAACAAACGGTTCAAAATGTGGCTCGCTTCGCGATCACAGTCTTACTCGTTAGATTTATTCATCACATGGCATATCCAGGTCATCGATAGGATTGGGAATATCAGCTAAAATTTCCTCTCGGTTGCAGTTCTTTAGAAAAAAGTATAGTGATGAATCGATTATCTTCATTACCTTTCCCCCACGGTCATAGTCAACGAAAGGCGGCTGAATTTTCTTTACAATTTGATGTTGTGTAATGTTATGCAAAAAGGCTCCAAGATCGCTCGATCTAACGTCGTCTGGCCGATGATGAATACTTCTGATCTCTTCAAGCAGCACTGCGCGCGAGAGTCCTTTTTGGATATCCTCGAATCTCTGCGTGAGAAGCAACTTAATAAAATAGTTGGGATAGGCCAGCGACGGTTTCCCCACTTTGCGTGCTGGTTCGTACTCGGATGTCCACGAACGACTCAAAATTTCGTATATGTCGTGCACCATAGTCTTGGGCTTTTTGTGTTAGCGCGACATCAAGGTTGCTTTGTTCGATGATGACACGCGAATCGGTGGTTTCCAATATTCCGGCATTTAAGCAGCACAGCTTGCAGATTTCCTGCACCACGCCAACGCTATCGAACGATTCGCCTATGATTCTCTCACGAACCTTAGAGAAATCGACGTTCAGTAACCGTTCGCCAGCTGCGATCACGCGATAGAAGTCGTCTCGATCCCACGGCTCCACAGGCACTTCAGTGATTCTATCTAGTAAATCCCCGTTGAACTGCGCGAGCCGATTAGCTTCTCGCCAAATGCCAAGAATAATGAAAGCGATATGGTGGTCTTGGAATATTCGAAGATCGTAGGCCAACGCCTCCTGAACATCGATGGATAGATAGTGGAAATTTTCAAGAACAATGAATTTCTGACACTTGCATGTATTTAGGAGCTCGGAAAGGTCCTGAGCCAATGAAAGGTTGTACTCAATATATTGCTCAGTCCGCTTTGTTTTGGACGTGCTAATGTCTGAGACCTCCGCGTCAACCCCGGTGTCGCCTAGAAACGGAATCTTAACTTTAAAGCCGGCGTCAACTTTTCCCCCATGCTCTAAACCTTCTTCGGTGGTCTCAGAGTCGATGTAACGAATGTTAAGTTGGCGCAGTATGGATTTGTAAATATCAACCGGCTTCGTTTGGGGCGAACATTCTACTTTTACATAGGATTCATTGGGCAGATGTTTAAGAATAAGAGAGGTTTTGCCCTGCTTCGATGAACCGTAAACGACCACCTCGTTGCTACTATGAAGAGCGGCTTTAAAACGTGCGTCAACAAGGTCGCGCTCAACATAGGAAAGCACTAGAGTGCTTTTGACTCCGAATACGTCGTCTGTTTTGTACTTCATAGGAGTCTCCTAATAAATCCAACGAGGCTGTAGAAAACCCTCCGAGGATTCAGAAGGAGTGTTTGAAATATGATTTTGGGATTACTTTACCTCACCTTGTGCGTCGAAAACCCCATACAAGCGATTCTGAAGGGCCAAGCTTTCTGTTGTATATTATACATTCTCTCGAAATATGTTTTTCTACAGCCTAAATCGGGATAGAAGAGGCCTCACCACCCCTCCCTCCAAAATCACCGTGCTTACGGCTCACGTACACGGTGGTTCGATGAATAAAATTCCTACCTTGCTACAAGAGCAGGTAGCCCAATACTGCTGAAGTACCACGAAGGCAAGGTCAAGCAAAGGAATCAAGTTTCGACATTTGGCTTAACTCAGCATTCCAGAGGGACGCGCCAAAAGCGGCACATCTCTCAATTCAAACGGTGCGCCGTGTCTGGCCGTTACTTTGCTGGTTACAAGCCTATGGCCAGGTTTTTGCAAAGTCGAAAGCTAAGTAGAACGGCAAGGCAAATGCACAAAAACCGGGTATGAAACGCGGTGCATCTGAGGCAACTGAGTGAGGAGGCAATTGAATTGGACCGCCACAACTATAGCGGTTTAGTTAAAAGAACATTAGGCCATTGACCAAATTTATAAACGTTCGGGTTGATGAGCCAATAGAACAAGCTATAATAACTTTCTCTTTAAAGTATCTAACGACGACAAACTCATGCCAAACGACGACAAACTCATACCTAGTACCGACCAGCCTATGCCTGTTACCGGCAAGGCGTCTAAAAAAGACATACCCATGATTCCGATGAGTGACTGGGATATTGATGACAATCCTCCCATGGTTCCCGCTTATCCCGATGTTCCCAAGGCTCTCAACGAGAACCCCAATCTAGTCGCTGACCCCAGAAATTATCCAAAGAAAAAACCAGTCAAACGTGAATCCAGCCCTTCCGGGTGGACAGATATGTCACATATTCTGCCGCCGGAAATACATCCCTTGTATAGAAAGGGATGGCTCGGCGCGCTTGAGCTGAATAACCGAGTTGTTATGGCGCCAATGACCCGCAGCCGGGCTGCACTAGGCAATGTACCGAATGCGATGAATGCAATGTACTACTCTCAACGCTGTTGTGCTGGCCTGATCATTTCCGAACCCACTCAAGTTTCTGCTCAAGGAATTGGTTATCCGGGTACACCGGGCATAACCACCCGCGAACAGATAGACGGCTGGAAAATGGTGACTGCCCACGTTTCCAGAACGGGAGGCAAGATTTTTATGAACCTATCACATGTTGGACGGATCTCGCATCCCTCGCTGCAGCCATTCCAAAGTTTGCCAGTCGCGCCCTCTGCTATTCAGCCGGCAGGGGAGGTTTTCACACCACAAGGAATGGGGCCCTTCGTTACGCCCCGTGCGCTTGAAATTGCTGAGATGGCGGGTATCGTCGAGCAATATAGGCAAGCTGCGCTTAATGCCGAAGAAGCATGGCTGGACGGCATAGAAATCGATGCCGCGAATGGATATCTGCTCGACCAATTTTTGCGAGATAGCACGAATCAACGGACGGACGAGTACGGTGGCCCAATCGAGAATCGCAGTCGCTTGCTGTTTGAAGTCATTCAGGCAGTATGCAGTGTGTATCCATCGCAAAAAGTCGGCGTCCGTCTGTCCCCAGTCAACCCGTTAAACGATATTTTCGATTCGACACCGCAAGAGACCTTCGAATACGTCGCCGAACAATTGAATCGTTTCGATCTGGCTTACATACATGTAGTTGAAGAACATCCTTCAACATTCGATTTTAAGCGCCTACGAACCTTATTCAGAGGTAAATACATAGCAAATGGCGGTTACGATGCAGCACGTGCCGAGGCGGCGATTGTTGAGAAGACCGCTGATTTCGTATCATTCGGCGCTCTCTTTATTGCCAACCCAGATTTACTATTGCGGTTGCGGGAACGCAGAGATTACAACGCACCAGATGTAGCAACGTTCTATGGCGGCGATACAGCTGGCTACATCGATTATCCATCGTTGCCATTTTAGTGTCGCAGTAATAAGGAGAGTTGTGTTTAGTCGAGGTAAGTGATTACTCAATATCAAACATCAAAGGGGATGTTTTTAAATATTGAGTTCCTATGCACTAAACATCTCTGATGGCAGAGGAATGCTCAGGGGAGCTGGGAGCAAGTGAATGAACAGAGATTTTAGGCTCCCGCTCAGCCTGTCAACCTAACAATTTCACAAGCTCATGAATTCGATAACGACAAAAGCAAACTTGATTAAAAATGTTGTCATTGTGGCGGCAATATTATTCGCTCTCTGCGCTCTTTATCTGTGGTTTGCTTTTACCTGGAGCTATTCAACTGGTGAACGAGCTGGATATGTTCAAAAATTTTAAAAAACAGGATGGGTATGTAAAACATGGGAAGGTGAATTAAGTATGATGTCTCTTCCTGGTCAAGTCCCTGAAAAATTCCACTTCACTGTCAGAAATAATACCGTTGCTGAAAAGATCAATCAAAGTCTCGGTAAAAAAATAGCTCTCAATTACGATCAATACAAAGGGCTTCCAACAAGTTGTTTCGGTAATACGGAGTTTTTGTTTCCAATGTTAAAAATATAGAATAAATTTTTTTAACCATGGCGGATTCAAGAACCAACCACAACAGTTAATGTTTAGTCGCGAATTTAGCGAATTCCATATTGAGCAGGAGCTCGTTGTAAACCGCTACGGGTGTTCGAAATCCGAGCGATTTCCTCGGACGTGTATTTAAACTCCAAGCAATTTCATCCAACTGTTCTTGCGTGTAGGTCGACAGGTCTACTCCCTTCGGCAAATACTGGCGCAGCAGTCCGTTCGTATTTTCGTTCAAGCCGCGTTGCCACGGGCTGTGCGGGTCGCAGAAGTAAACCGCCATACCCGTTCGTTCAGTCAGTTGCACGTGTTTGCTCATCTCGCGCCCCTGATCGTAGGTGAAGGTCTTGCGTAGCTCTGGCGGAATTGCACTGAGCGCTTCACTGAAACCGTCCAGGGCAGATTGCGCCGTGCCATCAGCCATTTTGGCTAACACCACCAGTAATGTAGTGCGTTCGACCAGCGTGCCGACTGAGGAACGGTTCATCGCACCTTTGATCATGTCGGCTTCCCAGTGCCCCGCTATCAAACGATCCGCCACTTCCGGCGGACGCAGGTGGATGCTCTGCATTTCTGCGATATGTCCGCGACCATCTGGAGCACGGGTCTTGGAACGGCGCTTGTCACGACTCCAGCGTAAGCTGGCAATCAATTCACGGCGCAGTTCACCACGCGGCATGGCGTAAAGGGTGTGGTAAATCGTTTCATGGCTTACACGTTGTGAAGGCTGATCTGGGTACATACTTTTAAGTGTGCCTGCAATTTGCTCAGGTGACCATTTCTTCTTGAGATGTTCCTTCACAACTTCAAACAACGGATTCCCCTCCACGAGCTTCAATGGCCTACGGGGCTTGATTCGCAAACGGCGTGCCTGTTCGCCAGCCAAGGAGGCAACGTAGCCAGACTCACATCCCAAATCTCGTGCAATCTCGTTTGAGATAGTGCTTGGCGAGCGTTTCAAGAATCGCCCAATTTCCCTCAGTCCACTTCCTTCTCGTTTCATTAGCATAATCGTCGCGCGCTCTTCAGCATTCAACTGCTTGTAATGCTTTCCTGATTTCTCCATTCCAACACCTTAACCTCTCCAAGGTGTTGCGGTTGGTTATTGAGCGCGCCCATTCTTAAGCCTGCGCTTGACGAAACCCTTCGTAATTAATTTGCTGAGATTTATAGCCCAGCCTCAGCTCGCAGGGCAGATGCCTTATCTGTTGCTTCCCAGGTAAATCCTGGTTCTTCACGGCCGAAGTGGCCATAGGCAGCAGTACTGGTATAAATTGGGCGCAATAGATCGAGCATTTGCACAATACCTTTTGGCCGCAGGTCAAAATGTTTTTTTACCAACTCCGCAATCTTTTCGTCAGAAATTTTTCCAGTGCCATAACTGGTGACCCACACACTGGTGGGCAGAGCCACGCCAATCGCGTAGGAAATCTGGATCAGGCACTTGCTGGCCAAACCAGCAGCTACAATATTCTTGGCGATATAACGACCAGCGTAGGCCGCTGAACGATCTACTTTGGATGGATCCTTGCCGGAAAATGCACCCCCGCCGTGCGGAGCGGAACCCCCATAGGTGTCCACAATAATTTTGCGCCCTGTCAAGCCGCAATCACCTTGCGGGCCACCGATCACAAAACGGCCAGTCGGATTTACCAAATACTTAATGTCGCCTTTGATTAGTTCCTGCGGTAGCACGGGCTTGATAATATCTTCAATTACAGCTTCACGAATGGTCTCTAACGACATTTCAGGGGAGTGCTGAGTAGATAACAATACCGTGTCAATGGAGTGTGGCTTGCCATCCTCATAACGGATAGTAACTTGCGCTTTAGCATCCGGACGCAACCAATTAAGGCGGCCATCACGGCGAAGTTGCGACTGACGCTCGACCACGCGATGCGCCAGATAAATCGGTAGCGGCATCAACGTTGGTGTTTCATCGCAAGCGTAACCGAACATCAGACCTTGATCGCCTGCCCCCTGATCCATGTATTCATGAGATGCGCGATCAACGCCTTGAGCGATGTCCGGACTTTGCTTGTCATAAGCAACCAGCACGGCACAACCTTTGTAGTCTATGCCATATTCGGTATTATCATAGCCAATGCGCTTGATGCAATCGCGCGCCACGTTGATATAGTCCACATTAGCGCTGGTGGTTATTTCACCGGCAAGTACCACGAGGCCTGTGTTGACTAATGTCTCAGCGGCTACTCGCGCATAGGGGTCTTGCGCTAGAATAGCATCCAAAATGGAATCGGAAATTTGATCCGCAACTTTGTCGGGATGGCCTTCAGATACTGATTCGGATGTAAACAGAAATTCGCTCATAGCGCTCCATGGTAGGGTTGGTTGAGAAAGTAATTCATTATAGCAATAACTCGGTTGTAATTAGCCCCCATGATATCTTCCCTTGTAGCCTGGTTATTCAATTTGATAGCACGTTTGCCGCTGAGTGCGTTACATCGTCTAGGAGCCGCGCTGGGCAGATTGACTTATCGTCTGTCCGATAAGTATGCCGAACGGATGCGCGAAAATCTCGGTCATGCATGGAAAGGACGTCCCCAAGCAGATTTTCGCAAGGTGTTGAACGCCAGCATAGTTGAAACTGGCAAGGGGGCGGCCGAGTTGCTGTGGATTTGGTGCCGACCGCTAGCAGAGGTGACCGCCAGCGTCAAAGCATGCTATGGCTGGGAGCATATCGAAGCGGCACGTGCACGTGGCAAGGGGGTAATTTTTTTAACGCCCCACTTGGGATGTTTCGATGTATCAGCCCTATATGTCGCTGAACACATGCCACTCACCGTACTGTATCGCCCTCCTAAGTTAATTTGGCTAGAGCATGTGATGCGTAGCGGTCGCGAACGAGCCCAATTGCGGCTAGCGCGTACCGATGTGGGCGGGGTGCGCCAGCTATATAAAGCACTCAAGCGGGCTGAAGCAATAGGGCTTTTGCCCGATCAGGTGCCCGGCAATGGAGAGGGAGAATGGGCAGATTTCTTTGGGCGACCCGCCTACACCATGACGTTGATTGGGCGCTTGGTGAAATCCAGCGGCGCCTCGGTAGTGATGACATCCGCCGAACGATTGACGCATGGGTCGGGATATATCCTACGTTTCACGCCACTCGATTTCGTTGTTGATTTACCCATAAGCAGGCAGGTCAATGCGGCACTGGAAGAGTTGGTGCTCATGAATCCTGCACAATATTTGTGGAGTTATAATCGTTACAAGATTCCAGCAGGCATTAAGCCAGCCATCACGCAAGACGTGAATCCAATATGATGGTGCGTTTTGGTGTTTTTCTGCTGTGGCTACTGCATTTCCTTCCATACCGACTGCAAGGGTGGATCGGTAATGCCCTGGGAACGCTGCTTTATCTGTTTACAGCCAGGCGGCGGCGCGTGGCACGTATCAATTTGCGTTTATGTTTCCCCGAATTGAGCGAAGCAGCGAGATCGCGGCTAATACGACAGAATTTTAACGCCTTCGGTCGCAGCATTGTGGAGCGAGGTATTTTATGGTGGAGCAGCCGCGAGCGCATCCAGAAGTTGATACGGGTTGAAGGAGCGGAGCATTTTCAAAACGCACTCGGCAATCCACTGATATTGCTTACGGCACATTTTGCCGCTCTGGATGTCGGCGGAGCCTGGATTACCCAGTATACGGATGGGGTTAGTGTGTACTCCAAACAAAAAAATACTTACATGCAAAACTTGGTGTTGCAGAAACGCGCGCGTTTCGGCAAGCAACTGTTATATGCGCGACAAGCGGGGATGCGCCCGGTAGTAAAGTCATTACGCGAGTGTCGGCCATTTTATTATTTTACGGATCAAGATTGGACCACCAAGGATGGTGTGTTCGTTCCATTCTTTGGCATACCCGCAGCTACGTTGGCGACTCTGCCTCGCCTGATAACAATGACTAACGCAAAAGTGGTACCGTGTATTACACGAGTATTGCCGGATTATCAAGGGTATGAGGTGCGCTTCTATCCCGCGTGGGAAAACTATCCTACCGATGATTTAATAGCCGATACCCGCCGCATCAACGAATTCATCGAACAGCGAGTGCGGGAAATGCCGGAACAATATTTCTGGCTGCACAGACGATTTAAAACTCGGCCCGAGGGCGAAGAAAGTTTTTACAAATGAAATATCGTGACCTGCGCGATTTTATCTCGCAATTAGAAAAACTGGGTGAACTCAAGCACGTGATTACGTCAGTTTCTCCCTATCTGGAGATGACGGAAATCTGCGACCGCGTGTTGCATGCACAAGGTCCTGCTGTGCTGTTTGATAATCCTGCGGGGCACAACATGCCAGTTCTGGCGAATTTATTTGGCACACCACACCGCGTGGCATTGGGCATGGGTGAGGAAAGCGTAACGGCATTGCGCGAAGTAGGTAAATTGCTGGCTTACCTGAAAGAACCCGAGCCGCCCAAAGGTTTGAAAGATGCCTGGAACAAGTGGCCGATATTAAAGCAGGTATTAAATATGACGCCCAAGGTAGTTTCGAGCGCTGCCTGTCAGGAAGTCGTATGGGAAGGCAGCGAAGTAGACCTGAGCAGGCTGCCCATACAAACTTGCTGGCCAGGAGATGTAGCACCACTGATTAGCTGGGGGCTGGTGGTTACCCGTGGCCCCAACAAACCGCGCCAGAATCTTGGTATTTACCGCCAGCAGGTGATCGCGCCCAACAAAGTCATTATGCGCTGGCTGGCGCATCGCGGAGGAGCGCTGGATTTTCAGGAGTGGTGCAAAACGTATCCGGGCCAGCCGTTTCCCCTGGCAGTGGTGATCGGTGCCGACCCGGCTACCATTTTAGGCGCGGTCACCCCAGTGCCGGACAGCTTGTCTGAATATCAATTTGCCGGCTTATTACGGGGATCGAAAACCGAATTGGTTAAATGTATCGGTAACAGTTTACAAGTGCCTGCCAGCGCCGAGATCGTGCTTGAAGGAATAATTCACCCCCATGATATCGCGCTGGAAGGCCCGTTTGGTGACCATACTGGTTATTACAATGAGCAGGAAAAATTTCCGGTATTCACCATTGAGCGCATCACCATGCGTCGCAATCCCATTTATCACTCCACCTATACCGGCAAACCGCCAGATGAGCCAGCCATTTTGGGCGTGGCATTGAACGAAGTGTTCGTACCACTTCTACAGAAGCAGTTTCCCGAAATTTCGGATTTTTACCTGCCGCCGGAAGGCTGTTCTTATCGTCTGGCAATTGTATCCATGAAGAAGCAGTATCCGGGACATGCCAAGCGCGTGATGTTCGGCATCTGGTCCTATCTGCGCCAGTTCATGTATACCAAGTTCATCATCGTGGTGGATGACGACATCGATATCCGTAAATGGCAGGAAGTCATCTGGGCGATCACCACACGCGTCGATCCCACACGCGACACACTCCTGGTGGACAATACACCTATTGATTATCTGGACTTCGCCAGCCCGGTATCCGGCCTAGGCAGCAAGATGGGACTGGATGCGACCAACAAATGGCCGGGTGAAACGCAACGCGAGTGGGGCACGCCCATTGCGATGGACGACGCAACCAAACGCCGTGTAGATGCAATGTGGGTGGAGCTTGGCTTGTAGTTGCCCGTATTAATCCATCACCAGCACGACCTTACCGGTGACGCCACCTTGCTCGATGAGGCGGTGTGCTTGGGCAACATCTTTCAATGGCAACATCCTATTCACCAGCACGCCGAGTTTGCCCGTTTCAATTAGCTGCGCCCCCTGTTCCAGTATTTTGCGCTGACGAATACGCTCGTCATGCAAATGCATAATTTGCGGGGTGAGCATTAGTTCGTAGCACAACGACAGATTGCGCAGTCGCGCCAGTTGGGTGTCAGCCAGTGACAGCGGGGTAGACAGCAAGCTGACCACTTTTCCGCCAATGCGCGCTGCATTCAACGAGCGCAGGAAAACCTCGCCACCTACCGTGTCAAATATCACGTCCACGCCCTTATCAGCGGTCCATACAAGTACTTCCCGCACGAAGTCCTGCTCGCGGTAATTAATTATTTTTTCTGCACCGAGACCCTGCACCAGCCCGGCTTTTTTATCATCGCTTACCGTTACCGCGACATGCGCGCCAAGATGGTGGGCGAGTTGCACGGCAATATGCCCGACACCCCCCGCCGCGGCATGGATGAGGATAGTTTGTTTGGCTTGCAGATTAACGCGTTCGATCAGTGCTTCCCACACGGTGATCAGTACCAGCGGGAGCGCAGCACTCTCATGCAGGCTGAGGTTGGCTGGTTTAAAAGCGCAGTAGTCTTCATGCACGTTGGTATATTCGGCATAGCAGCCGGGCTCGTCGCCAATGCCACCGTTGCAGAAGTAGACCGCATCACCGACTGTAAAACGTGTCACGGCCGTGCCGATGACATCTACGATACCTGCACCATCACAACCCAGAATCGCGGGAAGTTTGTCGGGGTAATAGGCTGGCTTAGTGCGCAACTTGGTGTCCAGCGGATTGATGCCCGCGGCGGCCAGCTTGACCCGCACATAGTGTTCTGAGGGTAGTTCGGGTAGGGGGATTTCACGCGGTTGCAACACATCGGGGCTGCCCGCTGCGGTCATTAAAATTGCTTTCATTTACATAGCCAAGAATGGATGGTTAGCGGGGTAATCGGGCCAAAGGCGCAAATCACCCGAAAATCTCTCAGATAATATCATTGCACACCAACCGCATAGTTGGAGCGACTTGAGAGAGATGTGATATGTTAAACTTGCTTCATAAATTTAGCGAGTTTAACCATGTCGGGAAATACATTTGGTACTTTATTCTGCGTGACATCTTTCGGCGAATCGCATGGAGCTGCGATCGGTTGCGTGGTAGATGGTTGTCCGCCTGGGATGGCATTAAGCACAGCAGACATTCAACGCGAACTGGATCGACGTAAGCCTGGCACTTCGCGCCACGTCACCCAAAGGCGCGAGACAGACACGGTAGAAATTTTATCCGGCATATTTGAAGGCAAGACCACTGGCACACCGATTGCATTGTTGATCCGCAACGAAGACCAACGTAGCAAAGACTACGGTAACATCGCCGAAAGCTTTCGTCCCGGCCATGCCGATTATACGTATTGGCAGAAATACGGCATCCGCGACCATCGCGGTGGCGGGCGGGCGTCTGCGCGCGAGACCGCCGTGCGCGTAGCGGCTGGGGCGATTGCGAAAAAGTGGCTGAATGAGCGTTATGGTGTTGTGATACGTGGCTATCTATCGCAATTGGGTGAAATAGTGGTGCCATTCAAGAATTGGGATGCCGTCACCAGCAATCCCTTCTTTGTCGCCGATGACAGTTATGTTGAGCAACTGGAAGCGTACATGGATGCGCTGCGTAAATCCGGCGATTCCATCGGTGCAAAGCTCACGGTCGTGGCTGAACATATGCCTGTGGGCTGGGGCGAGCCGGTATATGATCGTCTCGATGCCGACATTGGCTACGCCATGATGAGCATTAATGCTGTAAAAGGAGTAGAGATTGGCGCCGGCTTCGCTTCAGTAACACAGAGAGGTAGTGAGCATGGTGACGAAATCACTCCGCAAGGTTTTTTATCCAACCACGCTGGCGGCATACTGGGCGGCATTTCCACTGGACAGGATATTGTGGCGCATGTCGCCATAAAACCCACTTCCAGCATCCGCCTGCCGCGCCGCTCCATCAATAAAGCGGGTGAACCAACGCTCGTAGAAACCCATGGTCGTCACGACCCGTGCGTAGGTATTCGCGCTACGCCTATCGCCGAAGCCATGCTGGCCTTGGTACTGATCGACCATGCTCTGCGCCACCGAGCTCAGAACGCAGACGTGGTATGCACCACACCGAAAGTTCCGGGCAAGATCGACTAGCATTCGAAATCCCATGTCATACAACTACTTTGCCATTTGCCTGGCCGCGTTGTTGCTGACTTGATACGCTGCATAGCGCGGTAACGCAAAGCGTTCCAAATACCAACCGGATGGCATGGCGTGACGTAATTTTTGTTCTGTATCTTCACTGATCAGGATGCGCGCACTTGCAGTACGCGCTTGGTCACACAGATGCGCGGCCAAATTGACGGGGGCACCCATGATCGTAAAGATACTGGCACCACTGTAACCCATGCGGCGTCCGTAAACCGGCCCGCTCGCAATGCCTATCCGGTGATCCAGCAAATCTAGCGCGTAATTCAAACGTTGCCATTCCTGTTTGATCTCAGAAAACTCACGTTGCATTTCGAGCGCCGCTCGCAGCGCTTTCGGTGCATTTTCAGCACCTGCTGTTTCAAAGCTCAGCATCATGCCATCTCCCAGATATTTATCGATGCGTGCGCCGTGCTGTATACCAATTGCACCCAAACGCTCCAGATACTCATCCACCAACGCGGTCGCATCGGCCACCGCCAGTTGTTGAAACAGCAAGTCGGAATTGGTGATATCGGTAAACAGAATCGTGGCTTGATTGATGTGCGGATCAAGCACGACACCCAAATGCACCAGGTTGACCGGATCAGCAATGATGTTTGAAACCGCCAACGCCAACTTGACGCAGATCGGTTCGATTTTTTTCTCATCCTCAACCGTAAATGGCGTAGTGCAATCCTCATTGAGAAACTGCACCACACCAACCAACTCACTGCCAAATTTCAACAAAGGCTTGGTAAGAATATTATTCGATTGAAAACCGGATTTGGTATCCAGCCGTTTTTCATGCGCTTTATTCACCATCGAAGGCAAGTAAATTGAAGTCTTGCGTGACAGGTATACTTCTCCGGCTTGACTACCATGCAAATCAATTTGCATTTTGACCACGCTCTGTGCAGCCGGGCCATGCGCAATCAGAAACACCAAGGCTTGATCAGAATAAGGATTGCGAATAATAATGGAGTCGGCCACTGCGCGAATTTGGCTGCGCGCATCAGCCAACAATGTGTCGAGCTGTTCCTTGTGCTGCTGCATTTCCAGCAAACCTTGATGCAATAACTCGTTAGAGCGTTTTTGCTGTTCCAGCGCCGCCTCCAGCTTGATCACTTTTGTTTTTTCGACTTCCACGGTTTCTTCCAACCGCTTTTGCTCCCGAAAAAATTTCCAGCACGCCAAGGCAATCGCAAATACCGGCGCCAGCCAAGCCGTCGAAATTTGTGTCGGAATCAGTTTTAGAAAGTTATCAAACATCGCTTACCCCCCGATCATGATGCTTAGCGGATTATGCGCCGTGACGTTCAAGATTTCCATGCCCTGCAATCCTGCGACCTTCGCTACATATTGCTTGGCCGCCTAAACCGCTTAAAAATTAAGTAATAATTGTTTCACGTGAAACAACTAGTGGGAGGGTTTTCTGCCTTCGTAACATTTTGATGTATGATGCGCCCCTCCGTTTCATCAAGCAAATTACCGTTCCTGTAACCAACCGATCAAGAACACAAGATGGATTTCCCGAAAAAATTCGATGTAATTGTTGTGGGTGGCGGTCACGCCGGGACAGAGGCTGCGCTTGCTAGCGCACGCATGGGTTGCACCACTTTATTACTCACGCATAACATAGAAACACTCGGAATAATGTCGTGCAACCCATCCATTGGCGGCATAGGCAAGGGGCATTTAGTCAAGGAAATAGATGCCTTGGGTGGTGTTATGGCGGCGGCCGCTGATGAGTCGGGCATCCAATTTCGCATCCTCAACTCTTCTAAAGGCCCAGCAGTACGCGCCACGCGCGCTCAGGCAGATCGAATACTATACAAGCAGGCCATTCGCAAGCGCTTAGAAAACACCTCTAACCTTTGGTTATTTCAGCAGGCGGTGGATGATTTACTGGTAGAAAATGGTAAGGTATGTGGGGTTTCTACCCAGCTGGGCTTACGTTTTGCTGCAAAAACCGTTGTACTGACAACCGGGACTTTCCTTTCTGGCCTGATTCACATTGGACAAACCAACTACCAGGCAGGGCGGGCGGGCGATCCGCCCTCTTTTAGCTTAGCGCAATGTTTGCGCGAACTTAAGTTACCGATGGGCCGATTGAAGACTGGCACACCGCCGCGCCTTGATGGGCGCAGCATTGATTATTCCGTGATGAACGAGCAACCTGGTGATATGCCGGTGCCGGTGTTCTCATTCATGGGACGAGTGCAGCAGCATCCGCAACAATTATCTTGCTGGATTACCCATACCAATCAACGCACGCACGATATTATTCGCGGTGGGTTAGATCGTTCTCCCATGTTCACCGGGGTAATCGAGGGTGTGGGGCCACGCTATTGCCCGTCTATCGAGGACAAAATCACGCGCTTTGCCGACAAAGAATCACACCAGATTTTTTTGGAACCGGAAGGGTTGACTACTCACGAAATCTATCCAAACGGAATTTCCACCAGCTTGCCTTTCGATGTACAGCTGGCACTAGTGCGTTCTATAAAAGGCTTGGAGAATGCGCATATCACACGCCCTGGCTATGCAATTGAATATGATTATTTTGATCCGCGCGGTTTAAAACATTCATTGGAAACCAAGGCTATAACTGACCTATTCTTTGCCGGGCAAATTAATGGCACCACAGGATACGAGGAAGCGGCCGCCCAAGGTTTACTGGCAGGCATTAATGCCGCATTGCGTGCGCTTGGCAAAGAAAGTTGGTGCCCGCGTCGCGATGAGGCCTATCTGGGCGTGCTGGTCGATGACTTGATTACGCGTGGCGTGTCTGAGCCATATCGTATGTTTACCAGTCGGGCCGAATATCGCCTGCAACTGCGTGAAGATAACGCAGACCTGCGTTTAACAGAAATCGGGTGGCGCCTGGGTGTGGTAGATGATGCCCGTTGGCAAGCATTTGAGTTGAAGCGCGCTGCAATTGCACTTGAACAAGAACGACTGAAATCCACTTGGGTTAACCCCAAGTTGTTACCACAGGAAGATGCGGAGCGTGTGCTGGGCAAAGGGATAGAGCGCGAATATGCGCTACATGAACTTTTGCGCCGTCCCGATGTGACCTATGCCAGCCTAATGACTTTGCCTGGGGCAGGTGAGCCGGTGGTCAATGAAAAAGTGGCAGAGCAGGTGGAAATTCAAGCCAAGTATCACGGCTACATCGAGCGACAGCGCGATGAGATAGCACGCAACGAGAATAATGAAAACATGCGATTGCCTGAAGTAATGGATTATCGTACGGTGCTTGGCCTATCAATTGAGGTGCAGCAAAAACTCAATCAACACATGCCAGAGACAGTAGGAGAAGCAGCCCGTATTTCCGGGATAACGCCGGCGGCGGTTTCCCTGTTATTGGTTCATCTGAAACGCGGTTTTCGGAGTGTTGTAATGACAACAGATGTTAAAGAACCACCAGAAGGCGAGAAAGTGCAGAAAAGCGCGTGAATCAGGCCAAGGAGCTGGCACTGGGTATCACGCAACTGGGGCTGGATGTCGCACCAGAAGTACAGCGTAAGTTGTTAAGTTATCTCGAGTTGTTGCAAAAATGGAATCGGGTTTATAACCTGACGGCAATTCGTCAGCCGGCGCAGATGATAAGCGGTCATTTACTTGACAGCCTTGCCGTGTTGCCACATTTATGGCCTGGTCGTTGGCTAGACGTTGGTTGCGGTGCAGGTCTGCCCGGTTTGATATTGGCACTATTGCGCCCGGAATGGACCTTCGTCCTTCTGGATAGTAATAGCAAAAAAACAAGTTTTGTGCAGCAAGTGAAAATCGAACTGGAATTACGCAATATAAGCATTTACTGCGCACGCGTGGAAACCTGGCAAGCGGAGGAGAAATTTGATGGCATCATTTCCCGAGCTTTCGCAGAGACTGCAAAATTTGTTGCGCTAACGCGTCATTTGCTGGCTCAAGAAGGGCGTTGGGTCGCCATGAAGGGAGATTCGCAACAAGAACTGGGACGGTTGCCAAACAATGTCAGCGTGGAAAAAATTATTCCGTTGCAAGTGCCGGAGTTAGCCGCCGCGCGCTGTCTGATTATGTTGAAATTCACTTGAATTATGGCCAAGATACTAGCGATTACCAATCAAAAGGGAGGGGTGGGTAAAACTACCACATCAATTAATCTAGCTGCGAGTCTGGCGGCCGTTAAGCAGCGTGTATTGTTGATTGATCTTGATCCCCAAGGTAATGCCACGATGGGCAGCGGTATTAACAAACGTGATTTGTCGGCAACCATTTACCACGTGTTGCTGGGAAGTAAAACCCTGCATGAAGTTCGTCTTCATTCGGAAGCCGGAAATTATGACGTGCTGCCGGCGAACCGTGATCTGGCTGGTGCCGAAATTGAACTGGTTGATTTGCCACAGCGTGAAACCCGGCTTAAGGAAGCTCTACAAGCCGTGACGACTGAATATGATTATGTATTGATTGACTGTCCTCCCGCTTTAAATCTGCTTACCCTCAACGGGCTGTGTGCGGCAAGGTCAGTCATGATTCCGGTGCAATGCGAATATTATGCCCTGGAAGGGCTTAGCGACTTGGTCAATACCATCCGAAAGGTGCGGGCAAACCTTAATCCGGATCTTGAAATTGAGGGTTTGCTGCGCACCATGTTCGATCCACGTAATACATTGGCTTTGCAGGTATCCGAACAATTGCAGCAACACTTTGGCGAGAAAGTTTACCGTACTATTATCCCGCGTAATGTGCGGTTGGCAGAAGCACCCAGCTACGGTGTGCCGGTACTTCACCATGACAAACCTTCCAAAGGTGCGCAGGCTTATCTAGCTCTTGCAGGCGAATTGCTCAATAAGGCGGCGCAATCAGTACCAGCCTAATCTAGAAGGAAATGACTTGGCAAAACCAAACAAAGGATTAGGACGCGGCTTGGATGTTCTGCTGTCCGGTAGTGACAAAGAACAGGGCGACGTATTGAGTGAGATGAAGGTTGATGAACTCAAACCTGGCAAGTATCAGCCGCGCAGTCGTATGGATGAAGCCTCACTCAATGAACTGGCCGCTTCGATCAAAGTACAGGGCGTTATGCAGCCGATCCTGGCGCGTTTGTTACCAAATGGTAGTCACGAGATTATTGCTGGAGAACGCCGCTGGCGTGCCGCCCAGCTGGCTGGTCTGGTCCAAGTGCCGGTATTGGTGCGCAAGGTGGCGGACAACGCCGCACTGGCCATGGCGTTGATCGAAAACATCCAACGTGAAGATCTCAATCCACTAGAAGAGGCTGTCGGTATTCAGCGCCTGATAGACGAATTCAAGATGACACACATGGCGGCCGCCGATGCGGTAGGGCGTTCGCGCAGTGCGACCAGCAACCTGTTGCGCCTGCTCAAGCTGCCGCAGTCGGTGCAGGGCATGTTGATGGGGGGTGACCTCGATATGGGCCACGCCCGAGCGCTACTAGGACTCGATGGCGCGCAGCAGATCACTGCCGCCACCAAAATCATAACGGACGGGCTGTCGGTGCGCGAGGCAGAAAAGCTGGTGCACAATTTGCTGAGTCCCGTACCGCAACACAAAAAGGTCAAACCCAGTCGAGATACCCTGCAATTGCAGGAAGATATTGCCCAGCATCTCGGCACCAATGTGCAAATCAAGGCAGGTAAAAAGGGCGCAGGCAAGCTGGTTATCAACTACACCAGCCATGATCATTTGGCCGAGCTAATCGCACGTTGGAAATAAGCCCCAGAAAATAAATCGTTGACGCCAGCAAGCGAGATTGAGTAGAATGCCGGGCTTCGAAGGATTAGGGGCGGTTGTGGGCAGTGCGGTTCGCCGGATTATTTTGATTCAGCTAGCTGTAACCATAGCGATGGCATTGTTGATGCTGATGTACCTGAATGTAGCTGCCGCAGTCTCGGCTTTTGCTGGAGGAGCGGTAGGCTTTCTAACCAGCTTGGTTTATGCTAAAAAAATGTTCGCGCCGCTTGGCAGCGAACCAAAAACAATAATAATGGCGCATTACCGCGCCGAGGCTTACAAGCTGGTATTCACCATTCTATTGTTCTCTTTGGTCTTCACGCAATTTAAAGAAGTGCATGTGTTGCCGCTGTTTGTGGCATATATTGCAACGTTGATGGTTTATTGGGTAGCACTAATTTTTGTGTAAAGTTTATGAGCACTGAAGGTCTGACGACATCCGCTTATATTAAGCACCATCTTCAAAATCTGACCTGTTCCATTCAGGAGGGTCATTTCCATTGCGCGCATTCTGCCGAAGAAGCTAAGGCAATGGGGTTCTGGGCGTTCAACATGGACACCATTTTGGTGTCGCTGGTACTAGGACTGACGTTCTTATTCCTTTTCAGCAGGGTAGCAAAGAACATAAGTGCCGATGCGCCGAGTGGCATGCAGAATTTTGTGGAATGGGTGGTCGAATTTATTGACAGCAGCGTGCGCGGCTCATTTTCCGGACGCAATGCATTGGTTGCCCCGCTGGCGCTCTCAATTTTTGCTTGGATTTTCCTAATGAACCTGATGGATCTGGTTCCTATCGACTATGTGTCGTTGATTACCCAGCCAATGGGCATTGGTCATTTTAAGCTGGTTCCTACAACGGATCCGAATGCTACGATAGGTATGGCCATCGGCGTATTCCTGCTAGTACTTTTTTTCAGTATTAAGGTTAAGGGTCTGGGTGGTTTTGTCGGTGAATTGACGCTACAGCCATTTGGTAAATTTGGCTTGCCAGTCAATCTGTTTCTAGAAGGCGTCAACCTGATTGCCAAACCGGTTTCATTGGCATTACGTTTGTTCGGTAATATGTATGCTGGTGAAATGATATTCATCCTGATCGCCCTCATGGGCGCATCTTGGGTAAGCTTTTCTTTTTCCAGCACGCTGTTGTTCAGTTCACAGATTATACTTTCATTGGGATGGGCGATTTTCCATATCCTGATTGTCACACTACAAGCCTTTATTTTCATGACGCTGACTATCGTTTATTTGGACATGGCGCATCAGGAACATCATTAAAAAATGATAAATTTATTTTCTTAAACACTTAACTTTTACTGATAGGAGAAGAAACAAATGGATACGGCACAAGCACTGCTTTATATCGCCGGCGCGATCATGATGGGGCTCGGCGCTTTGGGTGCCGCAGTAGGTATTGGCATTCTGGGTGGCCGCTTCCTTGAGGGCGCTGCTCGTCAGCCTGAACTAATTCCGATGCTGCGTACCCAGTTCTTCGTGGTCATGGGCTTGGTTGATGCTGTTCCGATGATTGCGGTCGGTATTGCCATGTATGTTCTGTTTGCAGTGGCAGGCCAATAAGCCTGCGTGCGTTTAATCAAGGAAAGGTTTTTGCATGAACATTAATGCGACCCTTATCGGCCAGACGATCATGTTTGCATTGTTTGTTTGGTTTTGCATGAAGTTTGTGTGGCCACCCATCATGGCAGCGCTGGATGCACGCAATAAGCGGATTGCAGATGGTTTGGCTGCGGCGGAACGGGGTAAAAATGACTTGGCGTTGGCTGCCAAACGCTCCGCTGAAATTCTCCGCGAAGCAAAGGAAAAAGTGTCTGAAATCATTGCGCTAGGCGATAAGCGGGCAAGTGAAATTGTCGAGGAAGCCAAAGCACAAGCCAAGATAGACGGCGAACGTATTGTTACGGCAGCTAAAGCTGAGATTGAGCAGGAAGTATTCCGCGCCAAGGAGCAATTGCGGACGCAGGTGTCCGCAATTGCATTGGCTGGCGCAGGCAAAATTCTGGGCCGCGAAATAGATGCCGCAGCACATAACGATTTGCTTGATAAGCTAGTAGCGGAAATTTAATTATTATGGCTGAAGCTATTACTGTCGCGCGCCCCTATGCCCAAGCTGCATTCGATGAAGCGCGCGAGCTTGACGACTTGAAGGGTTGGTCAGATATACTGCAATCAGTAGCTCAAGCAGTGATTAATCCTGAAATTCGTGCAATTATTACCAGCCCACGCGCAGTCAAAAGCCAACTAGCAGAGCTGATGCTAGCACTTTGCGGTGACAAGGTAAGCGAAACTCAACGTAACTTTATCAAGTTGCTTACAGAAGGTCAGCGCCTCTCTCTGTTGCCAGAAATCGTAATGCTGTTCGAGATAATGCGAGCTGAAGCAGAAAAAAATGTGGACGTTGTTGTGACTTCCGCTTTCGATTTGAGCGAAGCGCAAAAGCAAAAAATTACTGCTGCGCTAAAAAAACGCATGGGACGTGAAATCAAGCTTAGCTGTGAAACTGACCGCAAATTATTAGGCGGAGTAATTATCCGTGCCGGTGACAAAGTGATAGATGGTTCTGCGCGCACGCACCTTTCAGAGTTAGCCAACGCCTTGGCTTAATGGCAGATTTATTGAAATTAAGGAACAGCAGATGAAGCTCAACCCTTCTGAAATTAGTAATTTGATTCGTAGCCGCATCGAGAATTTCGACGCGCTATCCCAAGCACGCACGGAAGGTACGGTGGTCAGCGTAACGGATGGTATCGTACGTATTCACGGCCTGTCAGACGTAATGCAGGGCGAAATGCTCGAATTTCCCGGCAATACTTTCGGTCTGGCGCTCAATCTAGAGCGCGACTCTGTTGGCTCAGTGGTGCTGGGCGACTATGAGCATATTACCGAGGGCGACACTGTCAAGTGCACTGGCCGGATTCTGGAAGTACCCGTGGGCCCTGAACTGATCGGGCGCGTAGTGAATGCCCTCGGACAGCCTATTGACGGTAAAGGTCCGGTCAACGCCAAAATGACCGATAAGATAGAGAAGGTTGCGCCCGGTGTAATTGACCGCAAATCCGTGTCACAACCCGTGCAGACCGGCCTAAAGGCCATTGATTCTATGGTTCCGGTTGGCCGTGGCCAGCGCGAACTGATCATTGGTGATCGGCAGACCGGAAAGACTGCCGTAGCGATAGATGCCATCATCAACCAGAAGGGTCAGAACATGACCTGCATCTACGTTGCGATCGGTCAAAAGGCTTCTACTGTCGCCAACGTAGTGCGCAAGCTGGAAGAGCATGGCGCGATGGAATACACCATTGTGGTTGTGGCAACCGCCTCTGATTCTGCGGCAATGCAATTTCTGGCGCCATACGCCGGTTGCACTATGGGCGAGTACTATCGCGATCGCGGCCAGGATGCACTGATTGTCTATGACGACTTAACCAAACAAGCATGGGCTTATCGCCAAATATCATTACTGTTACGCCGACCACCGGGTCGTGAAGCCTATCCTGGAGACGTGTTCTACTTGCATTCCCGTTTACTTGAGCGTGGTGCACGAGTGAATGAAGAGTATGTTGAAAAATTTACCAATGGCGAAGTCAAAGGAAAAACAGGTTCGCTGACTGCGCTGCCGGTGATTGAAACTGCTGCTGGCGACGTATCCGCTTTTGTCCCAACCAACGTAATTTCCATTACCGACGGTCAGATTTTCCTGGAAACGGATTTATTCAATGCGGGTATCCGTCCTGCGATCAACGCCGGCATTTCAGTGTCACGCGTGGGCGGCGCAGCGCAGACTAAGGTAATCAAAAAGCTGGGTGGCGGCGTACGTTTGGCATTGGCTCAGTACCGTGAATTAGCCGCCTTCGCCCAATTCGCTTCTGATTTGGATGAAGCCACTCGCAAACAGCTGGAACGCGGCCGTCTGGTAATGGAGTTGATGAAGCAACCGCAATATGCACCGTTATCCGTAGCAGAAATGGCAATAACACTGTTCGCGATAAACAAGGGTTCCTTCGATGATGTTCCTATAAACAAAGTTCTGGCATTCGAAATCGGGCTGCATGCGTTCGTGAAATCCCAATACAAGACCTTGGAGGAGGCAATCGAATCCAGTAAAGATTTGTCTGCTGACAACGAAAAAATCTTGATTGTTGCAATTGATAAATTCAAGTCCACTGCAGTTTACTAAGCTGGAGTCAAGATAATGGCTGGCAGCAAAGAAATACGGACTAAAATAAAGAGCGTTGAAAATACGCGCAAGATCACGCGAGCGATGGAGATGGTGGCGGCCTCCAAGATGCGTAAGGCGCAAGAGCGTATGCGTGCCGCTCGCCCTTATGCAGAAAAAATACGTCAGGTTGCAGCGCATTTGTCGCGTGCTAATCCGGAATATAAGCATCCATTTCTGATAAAACGCGATGTCATCAAGAATGTCGCTGTGATTATTATCACCTCGGACAAAGGATTGTGCGGTGGTCTTAATACCAACATCCTGCGTCTGGTGGTGGCGCGGATGAAGGAATTGGAAGGCGAGAGCAAAGGCGTCAGCATATGCGCTATTGGCAATAAAGGATTTAGCTTTATGTCCCGTATCGGTGCAAAAGTTAAATCGCATATGATCGGACTGGGAGACATTCCGCACATCGAAAAATTGATTGGAGCGGTCAAGGTAATGCTGGATGCTTACAATGCCGGCGAGATTGATGCAATTTATATTAGTTATAACGGTTTCATTAACACCATGAAGCAAGAGCCCAGAATGGAGCAATTACTGCCGCTCTCGAGTGAAAATCTGGAACCTGCGAATAGCCATACCTGGGATTACATTTATGAACCTGATGCCAAGGTTGTAGTGGATGAATTACTAGTGCGCTATATTGAATCATTAGTTTATAACGCAGTGACCGAAAATCAGGCGTCCGAACAAAGTGCACGCATGGTGGCGATGAAGGCTGCATCCGATAATGCAAAGGAAGTAATAGGCGAACTTAAGCTGATTTACAATAAAGCGCGTCAAGCAGCGATTACCAAGGAAATTTCGGAAATTGTTGGTGGCGCAGCAGCAGTAAGTTAATACACGCGATTGATTGACGTCTCTACAATTGAAGATTTAAATCAATATGGGGCGCTAAAAATAGCGTTTAGCCTATATGAACAGATGTATGACGGTAAATGTAAATTTCGTTGATCAAAGTCATATCGCAATAGAATTTGAATTATGAGATGTGCTCAACTGTCCGCGACAACGAGTACAGAATCAATATAAAGTGGGGAACCTCAAGATGAGTCAAGGAAAAATTGTTCAGTGTATTGGTGCGGTGGTGGACGTTGAGTTTCCGCGTGATCATATACCTAAAGTCTACGATGCGCTGGTAGTACAGGACGATGGCAGCTCTGTTGCTGAAAAAGGCCTGACCTTGGAAGTACAGCAGCAAATTGGCGACGGCGTGGTGCGTACCATTGCAATGGGTTCCTCCGACGGCCTGCGTCGCGGAATGGGCGTGGTCAATACTGGTAACCAGATTACTGTGCCAGTTGGCCATGGTACTTTGGGCCGCATCATGGATGTATTGGGACGCCCTATCGATGAGGTGGGTGAAATTAAGTGCATGGAGCGTCGCTCTATTCACCAGAAGGCACCCAAGTTCGAAGAGTTGTCTCCATCGGTCGACTTATTGGAAACTGGAATTAAGGTGATTGACTTGGTGTGCCCATTTGCTAAGGGCGGCAAGGTGGGTTTGTTCGGTGGCGCAGGTGTTGGCAAAACCGTAAATATGCTAGAACTCATTAATAATATTGCAAAACAGCATTCCGGCTTGTCCGTGTTCGCCGGTGTGGGTGAGCGCACCCGTGAAGGAAATGACTTCTATCATGAAATGTCGGAAGCGGGTGTAATCCAGTTGGATAATCTGCCAGAGTCCAAAGTAGCAATGGTATTCGGCCAGATGAACGAGCCTCCAGGCAATCGTCTACGCGTGGCATTGTCTGGCCTGACTATGGCGGAATATTTCCGCGATGAAGGCCGCGACGTCCTGTTTTTTGTAGACAACATTTATCGTTTCACGCTAGCGGGTACCGAAGTCTCTGCTCTGCTGGGGCGTATGCCTTCCGCGGTAGGTTATCAGCCAACGCTGGCAGAAGAAATGGGACGCTTGCAAGAACGTATTACCTCAACTAAAACTGGCTCGATTACCTCGATCCAGGCTGTGTATGTACCGGCAGATGACTTGACCGACCCATCCCCTGCGACTACCTTCCTTCACTTGGATTCCACAGTGGTGCTGTCACGCGACATCGCTTCGTTGGGTATTTACCCCGCTGTAGATCCGTTGGACTCAACCTCGCGCCAACTTGACCCCTTAGTAGTAGGTGAAGAACATTACAACGTTGCCCGGAGCGTACAGCAGACGTTACAACGCTACAAGGAATTGCGCGACATTATCGCAATTCTGGGCATGGACGAACTGGCGCCCGAAGACAAGCTGGCAGTAGCCCGTGCACGTAAGATTCAACGTTTCTTGTCGCAGCCTTTTCATGTAGCCGAAGTGTTTACCGGCAGCCCAGGGAAATATGTGACGTTGAAAGAGACAATCAAGGGCTTCAAGGGCATTGTCAATGGCGATTACGATCACTTGCCCGAGCAGGCGTTCTACATGGTCGGCACTATTGATGAAGCGATTGAAAAAGCTAAAACTCTTCAGTAAGATTTAACACTGTAATTGGGCCAAGTGTTGTAGTAATAAGGAAAATTATGGCAATGACAGTTCATGTTGATGTAGTGAGCGCGGAAGAGTCCATTTTCTCTGGCCTTGTAGAAATGGTTGTCGTACCAGGTGAAATGGGCGAACTAGGAATTTACCCACGTCATGCACCCCTACTAACGCGCATTAAACCAGGTTCGGTACGCCTCAAACTACCGGATCAAAGCGAATTTATGCTGATTTACGTTTCTGGCGGAATGCTGGAAGTGCAGCCCAGCGTGGTTACAATTTTAGCTGATACCGCCATTCGCGGTGCAGACTTGGATGAAGCTCGCTCGCTCGAAGCTAAGCATGCAGCGGAAGAAGCAATGAAGAACCGTGCTTCTGATATTGACTACGCTAAAGCACAAGCTGAGCTATCTGAAGCGCTTGCCCAATTGCAAGCAATTCAGAAAATGCGCAAACAACAACCACACTAAGTCTATTAGGTTAACGTAATGCGCAAATGAAAGCGGCTTAGGCCGCTTTTTTTGTTTATACTTCTTTATCAAATTTTATCGCATACAACATGACTACGCTCAATATCGTCATTCTTGCTGCTGGCAGGGGACAGCGCATGCACTCGGATAAACCAAAGGTGCTACATTCCTTAGCTGGTCGTCCACTATTGCAACATGTACTTGATACCGCTGTCCAATTTGCTACCGGTATAACCTGTGTAGTGTATGGTCATGGAGGCGAAGCGGTACCACAGGCGATGACGAAGTATGAGGCTGATTTTGTTTTGCAAGAGCCGCAACTCGGGACTGGCCATGCGGTACAGCAAGCACTTTCACACTTGAAGGATGATACATTAACGCTGGTACTGTATGGCGACGTGCCGCTTACTCAGCCTGGGACACTGGAAAAAATGTTGGGTGCGCAGCAAGCACTCACCCTGCTCACCATTCACCTTGACAACCCCGCCGGTTACGGACGTATCGTGCGTGATAGCGCAGGCAATGTGAGCTGCATAGTGGAGGAGAAGGATGCCACTACAGAGCAGCGCGCCATCCACGAAGTGAATACAGGCATTCTTGCCGTTTCCACTCATCTACTGCGTAACTGGTTATCAAAATTGCGCAATAACAATGTACAAGGTGAGTACTATCTGACCGACATAATCGCCATGGCCGTAGCGCAGGGCGTTGCTGTGCACACGGTACAACCTGCCCATGAGTGGGAAGTGGTGGGTGTCAACAGCAAAGCACAGCTGGCAGAACTGGAACGTACCTGGCAATATGAACAGGCACATCAACTATTAGTACACGGTGTTACCTTGGCTGACCCTGCGCGCCTTGAGGTGCGCGGTAAACTGGTATGCGGACGTGATGTTGAAATTGATGTTGGCTGCATCTTCGAAGGCGATGTCTATCTAGGAAATGGCGTGCGAGTAGGCGCTTACAGCGTTATAAAAGGTACTCGCATTGGCGCCAACACCTACATCGAACCCTATAGCCATATTGATCAAGTGAATATCGGCGACAACTGCCGTATTGGTCCTTATGCCCGCTTACGACCCGGCAGCAAACTACATAACGACGTGCACATTGGAAACTTTGTCGAAGTGAAAAACAGTGAAATTGCCACCAGTAGCAAGGCTAACCACTTAAGCTATATTGGCGACAGCAGCGTCGGTAGCCGCGTTAACATAGGCGCAGGCACTATCACCTGCAATTATGATGGCGCAAACAAACATCGTACGATCATCGAGGATGATGTTTTTATCGGCTCAAATACACAGCTGGTAGCACCCGTAAAAATCGGACGTGGTGCCACCATAGGCGCAGGTTCCACTATTACGAGCGATGCGCCGGAAGGTGAATTGACTCTATCGCGTGCCAAACAAATTACTCTACCGGGCTGGCGGAGGCCAAGTAAGAAAAATAATATACCTCAATAGGTTTTGCCATACTTACAAGGTTAATTTTTATTTTCCGATGCAAAACCGGCTGAATATTTCACCGAGCAGATCATCCGCACTAAACTCGCCTGTAATAGAATTTAGTTCTTCGTGAGCAAGTCGCAGCTCTTCCGCGCAAAGTTCTGGACGTTTGATTTCCCCTGCGGCCCGCTGCAAATGGTCACGTGCGTTCAATAATGCATGGACATGGCGTTCGCGCGCCATAAATATGCCTGCCTCTTGATGCCAACCAAGTAGTGACAGCAACTTATTACGCAACAACTCAAGCCCCTCGCCTGTTTTAGCCGACAAATAAATGTGACATTCGTCATTTTGCTCTTTTACATGGGCATGCTGAGCAAGCAAATCAACTTTATTAAAGACATATAATCGCGGAATTTCACACGGCAACTCGTCTAAAATTTTCTGATCATCCTCAGTCATACCGTGGCTGGCATCCAACAGGATCAGGATGGCATCCGCTTTTTTTAGCGCTCCATATGTACGCTCTATCCCCATCTGTTCCACGGCATCCTCTGCCTCGCGTAATCCCGCCGTATCTATAATATGCAACGGCACACCACCAATCTGAATAGATCGGCTAATAAGGTCACGCGTGGTACCTGGAAATTCACTCACTAAAGCGACATCCTCTCCGCTCAATCGATTGAGTAGACTCGACTTGCCAACATTAGGCTGACCGACCAGCACAATATGCGCACCTTCTCGCAACAGGCTTCCCTGTTGTGCCAAACTCAAAATCTTTTCTAATTCCGCATGCAATACAACTAACCGTGTATCACGTTGCGTGACATTTAGAGTATCAATCTCTTCTTCCGGAAAATCCAACATGGCTTCGATCAACATGCGTAACGCAACTAACCCGTCCACTAAGTGATGAATCGCCTGGGAAAACTCGCCTTGTAACGAACGCATGGCACTGCGCGCAGCTTGGCTGGTGGTCGCAGCTATCAGATCAGCTACACTTTCTGCTTGTGCCAAATCAAGTTTTTCATTTAGAAATGCACGCTGCGTAAACTCGCCCGGCTGGGCGAGGCGAGCTCCAATTTCAAGACAGCGCTGTAACACCAATTGCAGTATGGCTGTGCCGCCGTGCCCTTGCAATTCTAAAATGTCTTCGCCGGTATAAGAGTGTGGGGCAGGAAAGAACAGAGCGATACCCTGATCCATAACCTGCCCTTGCGCATCCATAAATGACGCATACGTTGCGCGCCGCGGCACTGGTATTTTCCCTAATAGAGTTTGTGCCAATAAGGAAAGGTCATGCCCGGACAACCTGACTACGCCGATACCGCCTTGTCCATGAGGGGTCGCAATTGCGGCAATAACATCAGGCTTTAGCAACGCCTTTGACATTAGCCTCCAGTCCACGCGTGATGTACCACTGTTGAACGATGGAAAGTATATTGTTTACAATGGAGTAGAGTACCAACCCGGCCGGAAAGAAGAAAAATACCACGCTAAATACAATGGGCAACATTTTCATAAGCTTCGCTTGCAACGGGTCCGGTGGAACAGGGTTTAACTTACTTTGGATTATCATGGAGGCGCCCATGATTAACGGTAAAACATAATAGGGGTCAGGCACCGACAAATCGGTAATCCAGCCAAAAAACGGGGCATAACGTAATTCAACACTTGCAAGAATAGCCCAATATAGTGCGATAAATACTGGTATCTGAACCAACATCGGCAAACAACCCCCAAGCGGATTAATTTTTTCCGTCTTATACAATTCCATCATAGCTTTATGCAGACGCTCACGGTCATCACCATATTGCTGCTTAATTTTCTCCAACTTGGGGGCCACTACACGCATTTTTCCCATAGAGCGATAACTGGCCGCAGACAAGGGGAAAAATAATAATTTAATAAAAACAGTCAACAAGATAATGGCTATACCCCAGTTGGACACCCAGCCGTACAGGTAAGAAAGTAGCCAGAACAATGGGGTGGAAATGATTGTCAGCCAGCCATAATCTACTGTTAACCCCAATCCAGGTGCAATTTCATCCAGCGAGGTTTGAGCTGGTCCGGCATAAAGTGGCACACTAATCTTCGCACTCTGACCTGGTGCAATGGCTGCTACTGGTAAGATTACCCCTACCGAATAAAGCTCATTTTCCAAGTGCCTAGTATAAAACTCTCGCTGTATCTTATCCTTAGGTAACCACGCCGCTACAAAATAATGTTGCAACATACCTACCCAACCATTGTCAGCACTTTGAGAATGCTTGGCTTTGCCATTCTCAATATCGGGAAAACCCACTTTCTGAAATTTTTCCTTCTCTGTATAAATTGCAGTGCCAGTGTAAGTGGGCAAAAACATCGATGCACCTTCAGGTGTAGATTTGTCGCGCACCAACTGAAAATAAGTAGACGGGGAAAGCGGGCTGGTTCCAATGTTTTCGATTTCGTAGCCCACATCTATCAGGTAGCTACCTCGATGGAACACATAAAATTTAGTTACTTTTGCACCCACAACGTTGGTTGCAAGTAATCGCACTTCGATTGTATCTTTACCTTCGGTTAATAGATATTCGCTAGCCTGAGCCGTGAATGTCGTATTGTGCGTGGGTAATCCCGTGCCAAGTAAACCCGTCTGGGCAATATAGGTGTGTGCTCCTTGTTCTTGCAGCAAAACGAATGGTTTGTTCTTGTTTTTGCTATCCCGCTGCTGCAAAAATTCCAAGCGACGCAAATCCCCACCCACAGTATTAATCTGTGCCGTTAAATAATCTGTTTTTACAGTAATTTTTTGCCCAGCTTGAATCTTTTGTGGGGTAGCAACTGCAATTGCCTCAGGGCTAGCCGTACCTGTTATATCGGGTACATTACCTTTTGGCACGGCAACTTTCGGAACGGCGGCAGGCGCTGTTCGTACTATGGGTTGCTGAGTGCGTTGCCAACTATCCCACAACAACATGATTGATATTGAGAAAGCCAAAAAAAAGAACAACCTAAACAGCTTGTGAAAATCCATATGGTTTCGCCTATGTAAATCTATGGGGCGGGATCATAACCACCTGGATTCCAGGGGTTGCAACGAATCACCCGCTTAATGCTCAACCAAGTACCACACCAAGCACCATGTTTAGAGATAACCTCACGAGCATATTGAGAACAACTTGGAGTAAAACGACAGGTCGGAGGCATAAACGGACTCAATAAATATTGATATAAACCTATCAACCTGATTAAGAGTTGTCGCATCACATGCGGACAGATTGAAATAGCTGTAACAACGCCAACCGTCCTTCAGCCGAAGTTTCAGAATTAAATTGCCGCTTAGCCCGTACCACTACATCAACCGAGTGTGCGACTGAGAAATTAAGCCGAAATATATTTCGAATCATGCGCTTTGCGAAATTTCTAGATACTGCCTTTGGCATGCTTCTTTTGCTGGCTATTACCCCAAGACGGGAATAGCCATTCTCATTTTTTCGTATATAAACTGTAAACCATTTATTAGTCAAACAATCGGCACGAAGCACCAACTCAAACTCTTTTGGTTGCTTTATCCGGCGGCAAGAAGGTAAAGTTTGTTTAGCATTAAACTGCAAGGCGCACACGGCCTTTAGCTCTTCGAGCTGCTATAATTGCCCTTCCTCCCTTGGTTCTCATGCGAACCAGAAATCCATGAGTCCGTTTCCTTTTAGTGACGGACGGTTGATATGTACGTTTCATTGTTGATACCCCTAATTAATAATTAATACTTGAAAACCCGCTATTACATTATTTACGGGGGTTTATGTCAAGCTTATTTTATTTATAGTGTAGTGAACATGATAAATTATCTATATTTTCAACATATTATTTATTCAAATTCAAATAGTCCACAAAAGTGGGCGCTAACTAATTTCAGAATTTCTCTCAATAGCTTATCTACAGTAAATAACTTTTTGCCTTCCATGTAGTAGAATGTTCAAAGATTTTTTTGCATTATCATCTGAAA